>CAIYXO010000434.1 GCA_903930165.1 uncultured Verrucomicrobiota bacterium
ATGGGCGAAACGGGTGCTCGCTACAATGTCTTCCGGCCCGACGGCTCTGCGTATCCGATCGACGTCTTGCTGCCTGGCGTGACGCTGCCGGCAGCCTCCGAAAGGTTGGAACTGTCGGCGCAGTCCGTGAGCCGCGACGGAAGGCGGATCCTGCTCCACTACCGGCCCTTCACGGACGGCGACCTCGACACCACGGTCTGGGTTGCGGACATCGTTTTCCCCTGGGATCCGACGTCGCAGGCGGCGGAGACGACCGGAAACGCCCGTGTCCGGGTTCGCATCCCGACGCAACGGCGGCTGTCCTACCAGTTGAAGCGGGCCCATTCGCCCTCGGCGCCACCGGGCGACTGGGTCACCGTCGGTCCACCGCGGTCCGGCGATGGACAGGAAGCCGTGCATGAGGAGGACGCTTCCGGCACGGCAGCCTTCTATGCCGTGGACGTGAAGCCGGAGTAGGTGATCCCGGCCTTGACGGACCTGTCTTCGGGGGCGGCCGCGCTGACGGTCAGCGGCCGCCTTCGACGATCCGGCGCGCCTGCTCCAACCCTCCGAGGTTGTGAACCTGGAGGTAGCCCAGTTCCTTCAACTGCGCGACGGCGGCATCACTCCGGGCGCCGCTGAAGCAGTGGAGGAGCATCGGCGATTCCTTGGACGGGAACCGCTTCAACACCGACTCGGCGATGCCGTCGAGCGGGAGGTTCACCGACCCGGCGATGTGGTCCCGGCGGTGTTCCTCCGGGGAGCGGACGTCGACGAGCACACCGCCATCCCGGAGGATGCGGCGCGCCTCCTCGGGCGGGATGCTGCCGGATCGGGAACGGAGCATGAGAACGAGGACGAGGGCGGCAACGAAAAGGAGGAGTGTCTGCCAGTTCATGGGGCCTGCCGGTTCGGCAATTGGGCCGGGTGGGGACGTGTTGCGGTCTTCCAGGTCCGGTAGGAACCCGTGAGGTTGCGGACGCGGAATCCCGCCTGGGCCAGGATCCGGCTGGCGAAGTAGGAACGTTGGCCGCTCTGGCAGTGGACCACGATCTCCCGGTCGCGGGGCAGTTCGTCGAGACGGAGCCTCAATGAGTCGAGGGGGATGTGTACGGAACCGGGAATGGCGCCGCGTTCCCGCTCGTCCAGGCGTCGGACATCGAGGAGCAACGTGGTTGCCGGATCCAGGCCGGCGACCTCGTTCCATTGTGCGAGGCGGACCCGGCCGGCGAGGACGTTCTGGGCCGCCATGCCGGCCATGTTCACCGGGTCCTTCGCCGATCCGAACGGAGGCGCATAGGCGAGTTCGAGTTCGGCGAGGTCGTGGACCGTCATGCCGGCCTTGAGTGCGGTGGCGAGGACGTCGATGCGCTTGTCGACGCCGTCCCGTCCCACGGCCTGGGCGCCGAGCAGGCGTCCGGTGTCCGGCGCGAAGAGGATCTTGAGCGCGATCGGTTCGGCGCCGGGGAAGTAGCCCGCGTGGGAACCGGGATGGAGGTGGAGCGCCTCGAAGGGGATGCCGGCACGCCGGAGGGCCCGTTCGTTGGCTCCCGTGCAGCCGGCGGCGAGGCCGAACAGCCTCAGGATGGCGGTTCCCCAGGTGCCCTCGTAGCGGGAATCGCCGCCGAAGACGTTGTCCGCTGCGATGCGTCCCTGCCGGTTTGCGGGACCCG
>CAIYXO010000435.1 GCA_903930165.1 uncultured Verrucomicrobiota bacterium
TGAACTTGGTGGCGTCGGCCTTCACGAAGGGAACGCCGATCAGTTCCGCGGCGGAACGGATGAGGTGGGTCTTGCCGACACCGGTAGGACCCAGCAGCAGCACGTTCTGCTTCTGGTAGAACGGCGCCTCCTCTCCGCCGAGGCATCGGCGCACATGTTGGAAATGGTCGCACAAGGCGACGCTGAGGACCTTCTTCGCTTCGGCCTGTCCGATGACGAACCGGTCGAGATGACGGGCGATCTGGCGCGGGAGGAGATCGAAGGCGAACTCCTCGGAGGGGGTCGCCGTCTGCATCACACCGGGCTTTGGGGCCACGTCCTCCGCCGGGGCAGTGGCGGCGGCGGCAGATCGACGGGGGCGGGAGGGTCCACGGGTGACGGGACCCAAGGCGGAAGGATGACCAGATGCAGGCATGACGATGTCGGGACAATCCGACCCTTCCAAGGTGGGGGCATTTGGCACGAACCCCAAATCTGAAGTTGGCAGCGCACGGAACTCACGTGTCCGACGCGGAACGAGATGCGTTGCATCCGACCCGTTCGCATCAAGACTTCCGGTGTGCCACGGGAAAGCAAAGCCGCCCGCCAGGAACGGACCCAAAGGATCCTGGAGGTCCTCCAAACCACCTATCCCAACGCCTACTGCGAGCTGACCTTCACCACGCCGCTGGAACTCCTGGTGGCCACCATCCTGTCGGCACAGTGCACGGACAAGCAGGTCAACATCGTCACCGCAGACCTGTTCAGGAGGTACCGGAGCGCCGCCGACTACGCGTCAGCGGATCCCCTGGTCCTGGAGTCCGACATTCGTCGGATCGGCCTCTACCGGAACAAGGCGAAGAACATCCAGGCCTGCTGTCGCGCCCTTCTGGAGCGTCACGGCGGCGAGGTGCCACGGCGGATGGAGGATCTCACCGCCCTTGCCGGAGTCGGGCGAAAGACCGCCAACGTCGTCCTCGGAAACGCCTTCGGCATCAACGTGGGCGTGGTGGTGGACACCCACGTGGGACGACTCTCGACGAGACTGGGACTGACCCGGGAGACGGATCCGGTCCACGTCGAGCGGGCGTTGATGGAGCTGGTGCCGCAGCCGCGGTGGACCGACTTCAGCCATCAGCTGATCTGGCACGGACGACGCCGTTGTCCCGCCCGGAAACCGCACTGCGCCCACTGCGAGTTGGCCGCCCTGTGTCCTTCCAACGGTCGGGTTTGAGCCGACGAGGGCATTCGAATCGGGTTTTGGGACGGCGATGGCAGATCTCGAAACGCTTCCTCCACAGGGGTGACCCGGTTTAGCGTGCCGCCATGACTTCGGACGAGGCCCTTGGATTGTTCCGTCAAACCGGCGCGTTGTTGGAAGGCCACTTCCTGCTCCGCAGCGGGTTGCACAGCCGCCAGTTCTTCCAGTGCGCGCTCGCCCTCCAACAGATGCCGATCGTGGAGAAATTCGGCGCCGCGCTTGCGGCAAGGGTGGCGGCGCTGGGTGTCGAGACGGTGGTGGCGCCCGCCATGGGAGGCCTGGTCATCGGTCAGGAAGTCGCCCGCCAACTCGGCTGCCGCTTCATTTTCGCCGAAAAGGAAGAAGGGCGTCTGGTTCTACGCCGAGGATTCACCCTGCGTCCCGGCGAGCGTTGCCTGGTGGTGGAGGATGTTGTCACCAAGGGTGGGCGTGCCTTGGAGACGATCGAGATCGTCAAGGAGTTGGGAGGCGCGGTAACCGGGGTGGCCATGCTGGTGAACCGCTCCGACGGCACCTTGGACCTGGGAGCGCCGTTCTTCGAACTGATCCGGTTGAACGTTGAAACCTTCGCTCCGGACAACCTGCCCCCGGATCTCGCAGGCACTCCGGCCATCAAGCCCGGAAGCAAGTAGGACGGAAACAACTGGGGCCGGGACGAATCGGGACCGGCCTGTCGAGGGCTCACGAACTCAGTTGGGCACCAGGTCCCACCGGTCCAGCAAAAGCCTCCACTGATCCCGAAGGCAGGCGAGGTCGCCGTCGTTCCAAATCACCGCATCGGAGCGGCGCAACTTCTCATCGATGGGCAGTTGAGCGCTTAGTCTGGCTGCAATCTGGTCGACACTCCATCCGCGCGACTCCAGGCGCCCCTTCTGCGTGGCCGGCGAGCAACCGATCGCCACGACATCGTCGAAGCAGGATACGTAGTCCCTCTCGAAGAGCAGCGGAATCACCACGAACGCCACCGGCGACCCGCTCGAGCGCTGCCGTTCAAGCCACGCTTGCCAGCGGTGTTGGATCAATGGGTGAAGGATCAGTTCCAACTCGCCGCGGGCAACGGGATCCGAGAACACCCGTGCCGCCATGGCGGCACGGGTGTTCTCGGATCCCGTTGCCCGCGGCGAGTTGGAACTGATCCTTCACCCATTGATCCAA
>CAIYXO010000436.1 GCA_903930165.1 uncultured Verrucomicrobiota bacterium
CGGCATTGCTGATCTCAATGGGCTGGTACCTTGGCGGCGCCCAGCTGTCCAAGCGCTTCGAAACGATCGGTGCGGACAAGATGAGCGGCCGAGAGGACATCTACGCCAATGGGCCCCGAATGGTGGCCGAGTTTGCCCCTTTTGGCAGTGGGGCTGAGTCCTTTCCAAAGATCTACAATCTCTATCGGGCCAATCCTCGCCAACGCTGGGAGTCCTATGCTCACGACGACTACCTTGAGACTCGGATCACCTTCGGTTGGGTTGGGATGGCTTTGATTCTGGGCGCTCTGGTGTTGGTACCGATCTGCGGTCAGGTTTCCTCCGGCATCCCTCTGGATCGGACTTTTCACCGGCTTTGGATGTCGTCCGCTGGAGGATTGTTGCTGCACGCGCGGTTCGATCCCCCGTTCCAGATTTATTCCATCCACTTCATCTTCGTGATCCTGTGTGCGGTGTGGACTTGCCTCGCACCCGCGAAGGAATGAGGACGCTTCTGGTCACCGGTTCCTCGGGCTTGATCGGTTCCGAGGTGGTCGCGGGATTCTCGGCGGACGGCTGGGCGGTCCATGGTGTGGACAACAACATGCGTGCCGATTTCTTCGGACCGCAGGGGGACACGCGTTGGAATCTCGAGCGGCTGAAGGAAGCTCACCCGGCGTTTCGGCATCATGAGGTGGACATCCGCAACCGCGCTGCGGTGCTGGAGTTGTTGAAGACTGTAAGGCCGGACGCGGTGGTCCACACTGCCGCGCAGCCGAGCCACGACCTGGCGGCGAGCCGGCCGTTCGACGACTTCGACGTCAACGCAGTCGGCACGTTGAACCTGCTGGAGGCGACGCGGCTGGCGTGTCCTGAGGCGCCGTTCGTGCACATGAGCACGAACAAGGTCTATGGCGATGCGCCGAACGAGATTGCGTTGAAGGAGATGGAAACCCGGTGGGACTACGCGGACTCGGCCTATGACGACGGGATCCGTGAATCCTTCCGGATCGACCAGAGCAAGCATTCGCTCTTCGGGGCCTCGAAGGTGGCGGCGGACGTGATGGTTCAGGAGTACGGGAGGTATTTCGGCATGGGGACGTGCTGCCTTCGTGGCGGCTGCCTGACGGGTCCCAACCACAGTGGCGTCGAGTTGCATGGGTTCCTGAGCTTCCTGATCAAGTGCAACCTCGAAGGTCGGACCTACCGGGTGTTCGGCTACAAGGGCAAGCAGGTCCGGGACAACATCCACAGCCACGATGTGGTGGCGTTCATGAAGCGGTTCGTCGCGGCTCCGCGGAAAGGCGAGGTTTACAATCTCGGAGGCGGTCGGGCGAACTCCGTGTCGATCCTGGAGGCATTCCGGCTGATCTCGGAGATCTCCGGGAAGGAGATGAAGCACGAGTACGTGGACCAGAACCGCCAAGGCGACCACATCTGCTACATCTCCAACCTCGACAAGCTGAAGGCCCACTATCCCGGATGGGACATCACGAAGAGCCTGCGGCAGACCTTTGTGGAGATCCACGAGGCGTGGTGCCGGAGGAAAGGTTGAGGCTTCGGGATTCGGGCTTCAGGAACGACCGATACCCGGCGCCTGACGCCCAAAAACCGGGGCGATCCAGCCCGGGATTGAGCTTCCGACCGGTTTGACCGATATCGAATCCACATGAAGGGCATCATTTTGGCCGGGGGAGCGGGTTCGCGCCTATATCCGCTGACACGGGTCGCGTCGAAGCAGCTGCAACCGGTGTACGACAAGCCGATGGTGTACTACCCGTTGACGACGCTGATCGACGGCGGGATCCGCGAGATCTGCCTGATTTCGACGCCTCAGGACCTGCCGCGGTTCCGACAGCTGCTGGGAGACGGTTCGGAATGGGGACTGGAAATCGAGTACAAGGAGCAGTCGAAACCCGAAGGCATCGCGCAGGCGTTCCGGATCGCTGCGGACTTCGTGGGAGCGGAAGCGGTGACGCTCATCCTTGGGGACAACATCTTCTATGGCGGGGACTCTTTCCAGAAGGCCTTCGACACGTTCACGTCCGGGGCGACGATCTTCGGGTACCACGTGAACGATCCGGAGCGCTACGGCGTGGTGGAGTTCGACGCGGCCGGCAGGGCACTGTCGATCGAGGAGAAGCCGAAGGTGCCGAAAAGCAACTTCGCGGTGCCGGGTTTGTACCTCTACGACAACGAAGTGATCCAGATCGCCAGGGACCTGAAGCCGAGTGCTCGGGGAGAGTTGGAGATCACCGACGTCAACGTGGAGTACCTGCGGCGTGGAAGCCTTCGGGTGGAGAGGCTGGCGAGGGGGTTCGCCTGGTTGGATGCGGGGACGAGCACGAGTCTGCACGAAGCCAGCGCCTACGTGCAGACCATCGAAAAGCGTCAAGGAATCAAGGTGGGCTGCCCCGAGGAGGCGGCCTACAGGCGGGGATTCCTGGGTCTTGAGGCCTTGGCCGCGTTGGTGGACCGCCTGCCGAAGTGCGAGTACCGCGACTACCTCGCCGAAGTTGTGAAAGAGCAGGGAGCGGTTCAGGTGTCAGCCGAAGGGCGCCAGGTTTCAGAGAATTGAGCAGGCTTCGGGCTTCAAGATCCTGAAACCCGACGCCTGACGCCGCTTTATCGAATGATCCTTCTACTAGGTGGCACCGGATATATCGGTGAGGCGTTCCAGCGCGAGCTGCAAGGTCGCGGGCTTGCGTTCCGCAACCTGAGGCGCGCGGAGGCGGACTATGGGCAGTTCAGCGTTCTGCTGGGATGTTTGCGGCGGTTGAATCCGACCTTCGTGGTGAACTGCGCCGGCTACACTGGCAAGCCGAACGTGGACGCGTGCGAACACGCGAAAGCGGATACGTTGGTCGGCAATGCCCTGTTGCCACAGACCATTGCCCATGCCTGTGCGGCGGCGGGAGTGCCTTGGGGACACGTGTCGTCGGGCTGCATCTATTCGGGGGCGAAGATCGCCGGAGCCGACGGTGTGGTTCGGGTCGAGAAGGACATGACCCGGCCGGAAATGCGGGCTCTGGCGGACGCTTGTCCGGAACGGA
>CAIYXO010000437.1 GCA_903930165.1 uncultured Verrucomicrobiota bacterium
AACAGGATGTTGTTCTGCCGGGCGACATACAGCGTGTTGCTGACCGCATAGGTGTGGTCCCAGTCCTCGCCGAGGTCGCGCTGCCACTCCTCCAGAACCGTCGTCCAGTGGCCGACCTGTGCGCCGGAGGCGATGCCGATGGCCTTGATGGAATGGGGAACCGTCCCGCGGACAAATGTCTCGACCTCGTCGTAGCTGTAGCCGCCGTTGGCCAGGCACTGGTCCATGAAGGCCCGGTTGCAGTCCAGGATCGCGCGTAGGACCGAGCGGTCCTCCTCTGAAACATCCAGCGCACCAAGCGCATTCAGCGCCGTACGGTTCTGGGTTCGATAGGTCTCCAACGGTGCGCGCCACAGCTGATTCCCGAAAGCGTTGCTCAGATACGGCGCGAGGATCTCGTAGATCGCCATGCTGCTGTGCCCCACCGACTTGGCCAGCTGATAGACCAGCGGCACCGACGGCGCGACCTCGGGTTCCCGTCCGGGGCGGTAAAGGATCATCTGGCCGCCCTGGCCGGTGAACAACGCCAGGATGATCGGCACTTGGTCGCGCATGTTGCCCTTGAACTTCACCAGGGAGGCCTCGTAGAACTGCATCATGGACGCGTTCAGCGCCAGGACGGCCTGTTCGGCGACCAAACGCTCGCTGGCCGCAGGCTCGTCGGCGATAACGGGCCGCATGAAGTCGGGCACGTCGGTACTCACGCGTTCTCCACTCCCTTGTCGCTCATCCTGATGTCGCCGCCGTCCGCTGCAGGTAGACCTCGTACAGCCGCTCGAAGATCAGCGGGGGGACCAGCGGCAGGTCGCGGAGCCGCACACCCGTCGCGTCCGCAACGGCATTGGCGATGGCCGGGGCTACCGGATCGATCGGCGACTCGGCACAGCCCTTGGCGCCGAAGGGACCGACGGTGTCCGCGTCCTCTGCGAAGAACACCTGGATCGTCGGAACGTCGGCGAAGTTGGGGATTCGGTACATGCGGATGCCGGGATTGCGAACGGTGCCCCGGTCATCCATCTGCCACCACTCCGTCATCGCGAACCCGATGCCCATCGCCACGCCGCCTTCGACCTGCCCGCGGAGTTGCTGGGGGTTGATCACCGTGCCGGCATCGACAGCGTGGGCCACCTGCAGCAGCCGGATCTCCCCGGTGATGCTGTTCACCGCTGCGCGCACGCCGGTGACGTTGAACCCCACGCTGATCGGGGACCCGTAAGCCTTGCGCGCCTGGCTGAGCGCGACGCCCTCGGCATCGGCGAGCCGCCACAGTTCGTCGAGCGGGATACGCCGGTCACCAACCGCCACCGAGTCGACCAGCAACTCGACGCGTCCGTCATCCAACCGCTCGGCAAACTCGAGGATGCGGGTACGCAGCCCCTCGGCGGCATAGGCCACGGCACGCCCGGCGACGAAGAGACCCGTCTGCGCGAATGCTCCAGTGTCCCAGCCAGATTCCGCGGTGTCACCGTGCCGGATCGCCACCCGGTCGACCGACGTGCCCAGAACGGTTGCCGCGAACTGGACGTGGCTCGTAGTGGTGCCATTGCCGAATTCGCAGGTGCCCACGCGCACGAGGTACGTCCCGTCGGGCAGGAGTTCGAGGCTCGCCTCGGAGCGGTGCTCGGTGGGAGGCGACGTGTCGTACAGCGACATCGCATAGCCCACGCCGGTCGACCACTCGGGTCCTTCGGGAGCCGGCACAGATTGCCCCGACGCGGGTCCCGCTTCCAGGGCGCTCTGGACGTTGTCGAGGCACTGGTCGAGTCCATAACTGCCGAGGCATTCGTCGCCGGGCGCTCCGCTCACGGCGAGGTTGTCGCCGGGCTGAACGGCGTTGCGGCGGCGCAATTCCAGCGGGGTCATGCCGAGCTTGCCGGCGAGCTCGTCGATGGCGGACTCGATGGCGAAGGTGGGCTGGGCCGCGCCGTAACCGCGGCAGGCCCCCGCCGGGGGGGTATTGGTGTACACGGCCCGGCCCGTGCAGCGCTTAGTGCGGCAGCGGGACCACGCCAGCGCGCCCGAGCGGCACCCCAGGGTCTCGCCGCCGTGGTTGCCGAAGGCGCCGGTGTTGGAGGTGACGTCCATCGCCATCGCCGTGAGCCGGCCATCCCT
>CAIYXO010000438.1 GCA_903930165.1 uncultured Verrucomicrobiota bacterium
CCTCAACTGCCCGGGGCAGATCGTGATCTCCGGGCGGTCGGACCGCATTCCCGCGGCGATCGAGGCCTGCAAGGCGAAGGGCGCGCGCAAGGCCATCGCGTTGACGGTCGCCGGCGCCTACCATTCGCCGCTCATGGACTCGGCCCGGCCCCGGTTGGCCGCAGAGCTGGCATCGGTCCGCCTGTCGGCACCCGGGGTGCCGGTGATCTCGAACGTCACCGCGGAGGCACATGGTGCGGCCGAGAGCATCGCTCCGGTCCTCGTCGAGCAGGTCACCTCGCCGGTCCGGTGGGAGTCCAGCATGCGGTTGCTGTTGTCCCAGGGCTTCACCCGGTTCATCGAGTTCGGTCCGGGCAACGCCCTGTCCGGCTTCCTGCGCCGCATCGACAAGACCCCCGAGGTTCTGAACGTCTCCGATCTCGCCAGCCTGGAGGCGACGGCGAAGTCCTTGGGCGCATGATCCCGGACGTTGCCGAACCGGTTTCCGGCGCCAAGATGGTGGTCTGATGGAACCCGACACGCCTCATCGGCCGGAAGAAGAGCGGCCGGCGGAACACCAGCTTCCGCCCGGATTCGTGCTGGTTCTGTTCGCGGCCTTGGCCGGCGGGCTCCCGGCGGGGATCTTCACGACCTTGGCCTCGGAGCCGGGTCGCCCGGGATCACCGATCTACGGTCTGCTCCTGCCGTGGGGCATCCTGCCGTTCTTCCTCGTGATCGTGGCCGGTTGGCGTGGCCGGTTCTCGGACCGGGCCCGGACGCTGGGTGTGGCGACGAGCATCGCGGCCATCCTGGGCCTCCTGGCCTACGGATATGCGTTCCTCTTCCTTCCGCGTCTGGCGGACGCCCGGAAGTGGTTCCTTTTCGTTCCGTTGTGGCAGTGGCTGTTGATCGCCCGCCCGGCGCTCCGGTGCGCCCTGACGCCGAAGACGCCTGCGGCGCCGGCCGACGAAAACAAGGGTGGCTGAGCCTCCGCGACGTTGGAATCCGGACGGAAGCCGCCGTCAGACCACGGACGGATTGCCCCGGCCCCGGGGACGCACCGGTCCCAAGCGGACCACCTGCTGCGGATCCAGATCGGTCAGCTTCATCCAATCCTCGGTGAGGTCCGACACCGGGAAGAGGGCGTCCCCGGCGTGCTCGAGTTCCAGGGCGCGGATCAGGTCGGCGCGTCCGAGGGATCCGGGACTGCCGGATGCGATGGCCCTGTGGATGGCGAGTTCCTTGGCGCGGGCGACGACGGCGCCGATGACCGCGCCGCTGGCGAGGTCGCCGTGGTGGAGGATCTCGCGTCGTCCGCTGCGGTGGAGGACCTCGAGGAACTCGGTGGACGGGCTCCGTTCGAAGTGGGCCGCCGCGGCGGCCTGGGCGAGGGAATCGTGGGGCTCGGCGAGCGGGATGTCGCCGCCGAGGTGGATGGCGTAGATCCGTTCCGCGCCCGCACGGTCGGGACGTCGGACCGGAATCCGCCGGTCGATCCGGCCGGGGCGGAGGATGGCGGGGTCGATGAGGTCGGGGCGGTTCGAGGCGAGGATGACCACGACGTTGGACAGCGCCTCCATGCCGTCCATCTCGGTGCAGAACATCGGCACCAACGTGGACAGGATTCCCGCCGCCGGTCCGGCGCGCCGGATGCCGAGGATGCTCTCCGCCTCGTCGATGAAGAGGAACGCCAACTGGCCTTCCTCGGCGCGTTGGCGGCAGCGGAGGAACAGTTCGCGCACCTGCCGTTCGCTTTCCCCGAGCCACATGTTGAGGACCTCGGGTCCCTTGATGTGGAGGAAGAACTCGGGGCGGTCGACGCCTGTGGCCTCGCGGATCTGGCGGCGCAGGTTGAAGGCGGTGGCCTTGCCGAGGAGCGTCTTGCCGCAACCCGGAGGACCATGGAGCAGGAAACCCTTGGGGACCGCGTGCCGGTAGGTCCGGAAGAGTTCGCGATGCAGGTACGGCAGCTCGATGGCGTCCCGGATGGCGCGCACCGCCTCGTCCTGTCCGCCGATCGCCTCCCAGGGAACCGGTTCGACGCGCTCGGTCTGCGGATCCGACGCCCGTTGGGCGCCGACGACCTCGACGGCGACGCGCTGCTGCGGGTCAAGACGCACCTCGGTTCCCGCCCGGAGCTTCTCCTTGGCGAGGCCGGCGGATCTCAACACCACTGTCGCGGAACCTCCGGGCGAGGGGCCGCCCAGCCGGAGACGTCCGTCGGGAAGCGGGCTCTCGATCCGGGCGACCGGCCCAGTGCGTTCGAATCCGAGCACGCGCACGACGTTGAAGGCCTCGTTGCACAGCACCCTCGCACCGATCTCGAGCTGCTCGCGGGGGAGGGCCGGATCGGGGCGGCACAGGTAGTCGGCGCCGCCGAGGGCCACCCAGACCAGTCCGTCCTCGGCAGGCCCGAGGCAGGTGGCCGACCTCAACGCGGGAGCGCGCAGTCCGTCCACGAGGCGGTCCATCTGTTCGAGGGCCTCCCGAGCCTGGTCCTGCTGTTCCTCGAGGTTGGCGAGCCGTTCGCGCAGGTAGGACAGGTCGTCCACGGAGATCCGGCCGAGCCGGACCCGGACCTGGAGCAGGTCGAAGATCTGGAGCGCCGACAACCGGTCGAGTTCCTCGCGCGGAACCTTGCCGTCGAAGGCGGACGGAGTCGCCACCGCGGGATCCGCAGGGGTTTCCGGTGGCTCTGGGGCTCGCATGACCGGGAGGATCAGCGGGTCGCGGAGCCCTGCGGGGACTTCCGGGTCGGGGTGGAGACGGTGCCGGCCTGGGAGGCGGGCCTGTTGGTCGTCGCCGACCTCGACGCGTTCGGCGGTCCTTGGGGCTGGCGTGCGGCCATGGAGGCCGGGGTCCGGGAAGGATGCCCGGCCGGAAGGCGTACGGCATTTCCCGCCGGGTAGCCCGGCTGCATCGCGATGCCTTGGGGGAGGGGGCGTCCCTGCTGGGCGAGACCGGCACCGGGAGCGCCCTGGGGGGAACCGGGGATGGATCCGACATTGGTCGGGGCATTCAGGGGAACGCCGCCGGCGGCGAAGAATTGGGAAGCATTCTGTCCGTACACCACGGTCGGGGTGCGCCGGGTCACGCCGCGGATGCCTTGGGCTTCCGATCTCAGCGCCAAGGCGGCCAGGGGAAGGGCGACCCGAAGGATAAGGGTGCGGAATTCCATGGGCCTTCCCTAACCCTCCGCCCAAGGAATGCAAGCGGGGTGTCCGGCCAAGGCGTCCCCCACTGGGGATCCGTGGTTGGGCGTCGTCGTTTACTCCACACGGCGTCGTGAGCAGGATCGCGTCCGAGATGCTCCGGTACGTGAAGACATTCCCCCTGCGGGTGGCGCTGCTGCTGATGTGGAACGCCGTGGCCGCAACCCCGACGCGGGCGGCGCATCCGGAGGAGGGCCTGCCGTTGGTACGGCATTTCACGGCGAAGGACTACACGGCCAACCCCCATTGCTCCGGGATCGCGTTCGCTCCCGACGGCACGCTCATCACCGTCTCGGCCAGCTACATGATGACCTACGACGGCGCGGAATGGACGCGACTGGAGACGATGGTTTCGCAGATCCGGGCCGTGGCCGTGATGGAGGATGGGACGGTGGTCGCGGGTGGGGCCGACAACTTCGGGGCTGCCAGGAAGGACCGGTTTGGACGGTGGCGATGGGAGATGCTCCATCCGAAGGGCCCGGACGCCCCGGCGAGGATCGGGGTGGTGGACCGCATCGCAACCCGTGGCAACGAGGCCTGGTTCTCCGGTGCCGAAAACGTCTTCCGATGGGACGGCAAGTCGGTCCGGACCTGGACCTTCACCAACGCGCCGGCCTACGCCAGTGTCTTCGTGGCCGGCAAGGAGGTCTACCTGCATCGCGAACAGGTCGGCCTCTTCCGGTTCGACGGCACCGACTGGCTGCCATTCGCCACCAACGGCGTACCGCGGACCAACATCCTGGCGACGGTCCGGAACTGGAACGACGGTACCCTGATCGTGACGCGGCGGCGGGGATTGCATTGGTTGAAGGCGGGTTCGACCGAGCCGGTTTCGGTGGAGCTGAACACCCTGTTGCGACCGCAGACCGTGATCTCGGTGCAGCCGTTGCGCGACCGGACGCTGCTGGTCTGCACCGCGACCAACGGGGTCTGGCGGATCGATCCGGCGGGCCGGGTGGTCGGTCGGTTGGGGCGCACGGAAGGGCTGCCCACGGAGCGCATCCATCAGGCGGCCGAGGATCCTGACGGCAACTGGTGGCTGGCGACGGACCAGGGCGTGGTGGCGATCGACCTTCCGGACGCCGTGACGGTCTTCGACACGCGGAACGGCCTCGAACCCGGTTCGGCGGTCGGGATCGTGCGCCACGAGGGACGGATCGTCCTTTCCCAGCCGACCGGACTGCAGTGGCTCCTGACCAACACCGGCCCGGCCCGGATTGCGCGGCATCCGGCGACGATGGTTTCGCCCCAGGCGATGGTCTCCCGGCAGGAGGCGCTGCTGGTGGGTGGGACGGACGGGCTGTACCTCGTCGGGTCCTCCACCAACCGCAAGGTGCTGCCGACCGACAACCGCTACTACGCCATGAGCGCCTCCACGGATCCGGAACGGGTGTTCGCCGGAAGGGCGAACGGATTCACCGTGTTGAGGCAGCGCCCGGGCGCCGAATGGGAGATCGAGGTCCACCTGCCCGAACTCGGCGAGGTCCGGAACATCCACGAGATGCCGGACGGCTCGGTCTGGACCGACTCCACGTCGCGCGGCGTCCATCGCATCGTGCGCGGTCCGGGCGGTTCCTGGACCAACGCCGTGGTGACCACCTGGTCCCGGGAGAACGGCGGCCTGCGAAGCGAGTCCGGGCATTCGATGCTGTTCCGGATGCCCGACGGTCTCCGGGTGGCGGTGTTCGAGGACGTCTGGAAATCCACGCCGGACGGCAAGGGCTTCGAGGTGGACCACGGATTCCGGAGTCCGCTGGGACCGGTGCGGTTCATCGCCAACCCGGTTCCGGTGGACGACAACCTCGCCTGGGGTGTGGCGGCGTTGTCGCAGCAGTCCGAGATCAGCGAGTACCCCCTGGCCCGCTTCCGCCGCGGGACCGATGGCGGGTGGCTCGTGGACCCGTTGCCGGCGGCGGTCGGGGAACAGGTCGGATTCGCGGGCGGGCTGGTCCTGTTGCGGGAGACCGGGCCTGAGTCCGAGGTGCTTTGGGTGCGGGGCATGGACACGTTGGTACGCTTGGTCCCATCCCGTTTGGGGGCTGCGAGGGCCCGATGGGAGGTCGCCGTGACCTCGGTGATGGCCGGAGGGACCAACCAGGCCTTGGCGGGGCCGGACGCACCGATCGGACAATCCCAGGAACGCTACCAGATCGGCTACTCGGCGAGGCGTGTCGATCGCGCCGCGAAGGTGCGTTACCAGACCCGCTTGGTGGGTTGGGACGACCGGTGGAGCACGTCGACCGAACGCCGGGTGGCCGACTGGTCGACGCTTCCGGGCGGCAGCTACCGGTTCGAGGTCCGGGGCGTGGACGCCAACGGCATCGCGTCCCAGGTGGCCGGCTACTCGTTTCAGGTGCTGCCGCCCTGGTACCTCTCGATGTGGGCCTGGATCGTCTACGCCGTCGGATTCGTGGGAGTGGTCCACGGTGCCTCCGTGCTCCGATCGCGACGGGCCGAGGCGAGGGCGCGTGAACTCGAGATCCAGGTGGGTGAACGGACGCGTCAGCTGGCGGCGGCGAAGGAATCCGCGGAGCTGGCCAACCGGGCCAAGTCGCGGTTCCTCGCCAACATGAGCCATGAGTTGCGCACCCCCTTGAAC
>CAIYXO010000439.1 GCA_903930165.1 uncultured Verrucomicrobiota bacterium
CCTGGCCTTGCCGGTGTCCCAGGTCTGGCCGTTTGATGCGACCGAGCGCTGGCCGAGTCAGATCAACGGTGTGGCGATGGACAGCTACCACCGCTGGATGGAGGTGGTGATTTACGCCAAGGAGATCGTTGGGGCACCCTCTACCGTGGGACTTGGGAAGCTCCGAAGTCGCCGTGATCCGTGCGAACCCGTCAGGGCGAATACCGACCTCGCGCAAACACGCCAAGACCCCAGTGGGGCACCGGTTCCGGGACCAGACCAGCGATCCCTTCCGGTTTGTTGGCTAGGGTTGTGTCCAGTCCTGGGGGCGGTTCCAGTTGAGCAGGACCGGGGACTCGGAGGCGTCGAGCGGCCAGGTGTCCAACCAGCCGGCCTGGATTCCTTCGCGGGCCCATTCCTGCACGGAAAGGGATCCGCGTTGGAGTCGGGCCCGGGCGGAAGCGAGGGCTCCCTTCGGATAGGCTGCGGCCAAGGGCTCCAGTCGGCCCTCGACCACCGGAACGGCTCCGACGCCGGGGCGGGTGTGGTGGATCAGGGAGCGGATCCAGTCCGGGTGGAGACGCGGAAGGTCGATCGCGAAGACCAAAAGGAAGTCGGCGTCGGCGGACTCCAGACCCGCGACGATTCCGGCGAGGGGCCCGCAGTCCGGCTGGGAATCTCGGACCGCAACGGACCGCGCCGGCATGGGCCAGGCGACGGAACCGCCAAAGGGGAGTCCGACGAACACCGGATCGGCTCCGGCCTCCGCGAGGCTCCGGACCTGTCGGTCCACGAGACGTTCGGATCCGACCCGAAGCAGGGCCTTGTCCGAACCCATGCGCAGCGAGGCGCCACCGGCGAGGACCAATCCCGCGATCGCCCGCGGTCGCGGGTTCAAGGGATCGAGGCCGTTGGACATGGGCCGAGGCTTCCGTCCGTGGGCAAGGACGACAAGCCGGCTTTGGCGGGCCGTCCTAGTGCTGCACAAGGCTTGCGGTGGTCCGGCCGGCCGGGGTTTCCTCCCCGGCATGTCTTCGCTCGTCAATCAGGTAGCCGTCGTCACCGGTGCCGGCCGTGGAATCGGCCGCGCCATCGCCCTCCGTTTCGCCCAGGCCGGTGCGGACGTGGTCTGCGTGTCCCGGACCGTCGAGAATTCCAATAGGGTGGCCGACGAGGTCCGGGCCCTGGGCCGTCGGGCCTGGGCCCTCGCGGTGGACGTCTCCGACGCCGCCGCGGTGCAGTCGGCCGCCGAACAGATCCTCGCGGAGCCGGGCAAGGTGGACATCCTGGTCAACAACGCCGGTGTCACCCGTGACGGGCTGCTGATGCGCATGAGCGACGCCGACTGGGACGCCGTGCTGAACACCAACCTCCGGGGCGCCTTCCTTTTCACCAAGGCCTTCACGCGCGCCTTCCTCAAGCAGCGCTCCGGACGGATCATCAACGTCGCCAGCGTCATCGGCCTCATCGGCAACGCCGGGCAGTCCAACTACGCGGCCAGCAAGGCCGGCCTCATCGGCTTCACCAAGTCGGTGGCCAAGGAACTCGGTTCCCGCGGCGTCACCTGCAACGCCATCGCCCCGGGATTCATCGAGACCGACATGACCGCCGTGCTGAACGAGGCCCAGAAGGAGGCCATCACCAAGCAGGTCCCGTTGGGGACGCTGGGGCGCGCCGAGGACATCGCCGAGGCGGCTGCCTACCTGGCGGGACCCGGTGGACGGTATGTCACCGGCCAAGTCCTGACCGTGGACGGCGGCATGGTGATGTGATGTGGGCCTTTTCCTGAGTTCGCCATCCAATGGATTCCCAGGAATTGCCCCTCGATTGGTCCTGCGTGCCGTCGAGGTCTCCGGATTCGGCGGCCGGTCTCCCGGATGCGATGGGCGACGTCGGCACCTTGCCTTGGTTGGACGGGCTGGATGAGAGGGACCGCAGGACGGTGGCCGCCTTGGCGGCGGACCATCGTCCGTTGCTGTTCCTGATCGATCCGCGGAACCGTTGGCACCTGGTCGAGCCGCGCTTGCGGATCGCGGGGTTGGACGCCTCGGATCTGGTCGACCGTCCCGAGGGAGAGTTCCGCATGATGCTGGTCTCGGACGTCGATCCGATGGACGTCGCGCATCTGCTGCGGACGTTCCGGGAGTTGCGTCCACCGCGGTCCGTGGTGACCGAACGGATGCCCTTTGGAAGCCTGCAACTGAAACGGCTCGCGTCCCTGCGAAATGAGGATCGGCGGGAGGTCAACACCCATCCTGAGGTCCGTAGGAAAAATTCCGGAACAGGCGCTTGACGCTTGGAACCCCCGCGCCTAGACAGGCCGCCGAAACGAGACACCTACCATGGCTGAGAAAACCATCGAGCAGCGGATCAAGGACATCATCGTCGAGCAACTGGGCGTCAACGCGGACCAGGTCACCGCGGAGGCCAAGTTCATCGAGGATCTCGGCGCCGACTCGCTCGACACCGTTGAGTTGGTGATGGCCTTGGAGGAGGAATTCGGGCTGGAGATCCCGGACGAGGAGGCCGAGAAGCTCCAGAGCGTCGGCGACGTGATCAAGTACGTGGAAGACGCCCAGGCCAAGTAAGCCTCAACCGCTTTTGGAAGGGCAGCCCGGCACGCCCGAGCTGCCCTTTTTCTTTCCCACCGGTCCGCCATCCGTAAAACCTGTCCCCAAGCCGGATTGACGCCGCTTGTGCCGTGGCGGCGTCCCGGTAGACTTCTTCCGTCCTTATGCCGCACTCCTTCTCTGAACGTCGCGTCGTGGTCACCGGTCTCGGTTGCGCCTCGCCGCTGGGTCTGGACGCCGACACCGTGTGGAAGAACGTCCTTGCCGGCGTTTGCGGCATCGGCCGGGTGCAGGGATTCGACATCACGGGCTACGACTGCCAGATCGCGGCGGAAGTGAGGGGCTTCGATCCCGTGCCCGCCTTCCCGTCGCCCAAGGAAGTCCGGAGGACCGACCGTTTCTCGCACTTCGGCGTCTACGCCGGCTGGGGTGCGCTGAAGGACTCGGGCCTCGACCTCAACGCGGAGGACCGCGACGAGATCGGGGTGTACATCGGGTCCGGAATCGGAGGCCTGCACACCACGGAGGAGCAGCACAAGGTGCTTCTGGCCAAGGGGCCCGGGAGGGTCAGCCCGTTCATGATCCCGATGCTGATCCTGAACATGGCCTCGGGACTCTTCGCGCTCTACAACAACCTCCGGGGGCCCAATTTCGCGACCTGTTCCGCCTGTGCGACCAGCAACCATGCGATCGGCGAGGCGTGGTGGGCGATCAAGCGCGGGGACGCCACCGTGATGTTCGCCGGCGGGACCGAGGCGACGGTGGTGCCTCTCGGAATGTCCGGCTTCGCGGCGATGAAGGCGATGTCGACGCGGAATTCCGATCCACAGAAGGCGAGCCGTCCGTTCGACAAGGACCGGGACGGATTCGTCATGGGCGAAGGCGCCGCGGTGCTGGTGCTCGAGGAGCTCGAGCACGCGAAGAAGAGGGGTGCCAGGATCTATTGCGAGATCATCGGCTATGGCAACACCTGCGACGCGAACCACATGACCTCGCCCGATCCCGAGGGCGCCGGGGCGGCGAGGGCGATCCGGATGGGCCTGAAGCACGCGGGAATTGCCGCCGAGAAGATCGACTACATCAACGCGCACGCGACCAGCACGCCGGTCGGGGACGTCTGCGAGACGAACGCCATCAAGCGGGTGTTCGGTGACCACGCGAGGCGCGTGGCGATCAGCAGCACCAAGGGCGCCACCGGGCACATGCTGGGGGCCGCCGGCGGCATCGAGTCGCTCATCTGCTGCAAGTCGATCGTGGCGCAGGTGGCGCCGCCGACGATCAATCTCGAGAACCCCGACGCCCAGTGCGACCTCGACTACGTCCCGCACACCCCGCGGGAAATGCGGATCGACTGCTTCCTCAACAACTCGTTCGGCTTCGGCGGCCACAACGCGATCCTGATCGGGCGCCGTTTCGAAGGCTGAGCCCCCGGGCCGGTCGGGTTGCTGAAAGCGAAAGGCCGCGGCATCTGCCGCGGCCTTGCCGTTTCGCCGTTTCGACTTGTTGCCGGAGGTGAGCCGGCCGATCGCGCGCCGGCTCGTTCCGTGCTCCGTCGCGCGCTCAGTTCCGATACGAGGTCCGGTCGATGACCCAGCGGAGGTCGGCCCGGTCCTTCGCGTCCCGGAAGGTGTAGGGAGCCTGCGAGCCGTCGGCCTTGACCCTCACGGTCGAAGTCACTCCCTGCCACCTGCGGATCTCGGAATGTCCGTCGGCGAAGGAGAACCCGGCGGCTCCGGCATGGTAGTTGGCCGGCAGGTCGCCCCAGTTCGAGGTGACGTCGGGATTGTTCAGGTAGTAGCCGTCGTTGATCCAGTCCGGGTGCTCGTCGAGCATGACGAAGATGTTGGCCGGCTCGCGGATCTGGGTGTCCTTCACCATCTGGACGAAGGGCACGTAGCGGTTGCGCCCGCCGGCCTCGGGAGTCTCCGGGGTCGGGGTGTAGTAGCCGAGGCAGGCGTTCATCGAGAGGCTGCGCGCCCGCTTGCTGAAACCGGCGCGCCGCTGTGCGGAGCTGAGGTACCTGTCGGCGGGGCAAAGGTAGGCCCCGACGGAGTTTCCGGCGTACGGGGCGAACGGACCCAGACGGAGGTAGTTGAGGTTCGTGACCGACTCCGTGGTGTCCCAACGCATCACGTTGTTGACCCAGTTCCGATAGCCGCGGTTGGGGTCGGTGCGGCCGAGGGCGATCGTGGCGTCGGTGGTGTCGATGCCGAAGTTGTTGGCCACCGTGCCGTTGTTGTCGCCGTGGTACATGCTCCAGGCGATCATCAGCTGCTTGGTGTTGTTCATGCACTGGATGCCCTGGGCCTTGGACTTGGCCTTGCCCAATGCGGGGAGGAGCATTCCGGCGAGGATCGCGATGATGGCGATCACCACCAGCAGTTCGATCAGGGTGAAGCCGCGGCGGCTCGCCGCGGAGGGGAAATGGGTCTTCATGGGGCGGTGGGTGGGAACGCCCTACGGATGCACTTCGGTTCCGGTTCTGGCAAGGAGCGAGGCGGAGGGGTTCGGTGCCCGGCGCCCCGGCCTTCCCGCGTTCCGCGCGGGAACCCGGGCACGGAGGCCGGGGTCAGTGGCCCTCGTGTTCCCGGATGTACTCCTGCTTGAGTCCGAGCGCCTCGGGCGCGTGCAGCACGAGCATCTTCATCCGGATGTCCTCGGGCACGGACCGGGAGGTCAGGAAGGAGACGATCACCATGAGCAGGATGGCGAGAGGCACGCACCAGATCGCCGGTTGTTCGCAGAGGATCCGGAGCAGGGGATGTCCCGACCAGAAGCCGGCCAGCGGGACCCAGCCGAGGTCGGAGAAGTTGGTGAGTGTGACGGCCAGCAGGGCGCTCACGCCGCCGGAGAGCATGCCGGTGGCGGCGCCGGCCATCGTCATGCCGCGCCACCACACGCTCATGAAGAGGAGCGGGAAGTAGCTGGCCGCGGCGATGGCGAAGGCCTGGCCGACCATGAAGTTGATCTGGAGCTGCTCGACGAAGCAGCCGAGAAGCGTCGCGACCCCGCCCACCAGCACCGCGCACCACTTGAACATCCTCATCCGGTCGGCCGGGGAGGATCCCGGGCGGAGGATGCGGCCATAGACGTCGTGGGCCAGCGCGCCGGTCATCGAGACCAACAGGCCGGAAAACGTGCTCATGAACGCCGCGAACGCGCCCGCGCAGGTGATGCCCGAGAGGACGGACCCCCACGGTATGCCGTCGCCGGCCGCGGCCAGGACCCGCGGCAGCTCGAGGACGACCTTGTCCGAACCCTTCGAGCCGGTCCCTTCGTAGAGGGACGGCAGGAGGTTCCGGCCCATGACCCCGAAGACCGGTGGGAAGACGTAGAAGACTCCGATCAGGATCATGACCCACATCGTGGTGCGTTTGGCCGCGACGCCGTCGGGGTTCGTGTAGAAGCGCACGAGGATGTGCGGCAGTCCTGCGGTGCCGCAGACGAGGGCGATGATGAGCGAGTAGGTGTAGAGCAGGGCGTAGGGCTTGGATTCCTCCGCGCCGAGCTTGGCCGCCTTGGCGGCCTTGGTGGTGAGCGGGCCGAAGGGGTTCAGCCAGGCGTCGTCCGCGGGAGCCTTCGCCGGCAGTTCACGGCGGAGCGCGGCGCCCGACCCGGATGCGGGAGCCGTAACGGCGGCGGCGGTCGTGGCTGCGGCGACCGGCGTGGTCGACTTCCCGTTCAGCTCCAGCTGGCGGCCGTAGCTTCCGTGGACGCTCATCAGGACGAACACCGGCACCGAGATGGCGAACATCTTGGCCCAGTACTGGAAGGCCTGTACGAGGGTGATCCCCTTCATGCCGCCGACGGCGACGTTGAGGGTGATCACCGCCCCGACGAGCACGACGCCGACCCAGTACGGCAAGCCCGGGAAGATGTAGGCGAGGGTGGTCCCCGCGCCCTTCATCTGGGGCATGGTGTAGAAGCAGCCGATGAACAGCACGAAGACCACGGCGATCTTCCGGAAGAGGGGCGAGTCGAAGCGGCCCTCGGCGAAGTCCGGGATGGTGTAGGCGCCGAAGCGGCGGAGCGGGCCGGCGATGAACAGGAGCAGGAACAGGTAG
>CAIYXO010000440.1 GCA_903930165.1 uncultured Verrucomicrobiota bacterium
AGGGATGGATTCACGGAGGTCGACAAGATGGACGAGAATACCACGAAACCCCTCCAATTCAACGCGAGCGGTTTCTGCGGCCACACCAGTCCTTCAACCGATGGCGCGAGACTCCTCACGTCGTCTCCTACTCGTGCACGGGGGTCCCCACCGAAAACCGGAAACTTGAACCTGAAAACTCCCCCGACCCTGCCCCATCCTCACCGCCGTTGTCCGAGAACCCCGTTCCCACCTGGCTTTGCGCCGACTGCGGACGTCCCGAGTCCGAGACCGGCCCGCTGACGACGACGACCCGCGCGTTCCGCCGGCCGGCGCCGCTGTGCGCCCCGTGCCGTCACCGCTCGGCGCGCCGGGGCGGCGTCGTCCTGTGGATGCTGCTGCTCGCGCCCGCCGTCGGCGCCTGGCTCGCGCCCGTCCTCGTGCCCGAAGTCGCGTTGAATCCCTGGGTCCAGCGGTTGGGAGGCCTCTATCTGTTCGAATCGCTGTTCGTCCTCCTGCATGAACTCGGCCATGCCGTGGCCGGGATGGCGGTCGGCTACCGCATCGAGCAAATCCGGCTCGGCTATGGTTCGCTGGTCGCGGCAGGACGTCTCCGCGGGACGGAGTGGCAATTCCGCCTGGTCCCCTACGGCGGCGTCTGCTTCGGATTCCACCGGACCGAGACACCGCCTCGAACAGCCCAGGCGATGTTCCTGCTCGGAGGTCCGGCAGTGAACGTGGTCCTGCTCGGGCTCGGGTGGGTCCTCGATGGCGCGCAACCGGTCGCGGACCGCCTGGCGCTCCCTTGGATCTTCGTCTGGGGGAACGCCTACCTGCTCCTCTGGAGCCTCATCCCGATGACCCTCTCGATGGACGGCCGTCCGCTGCCGAACGACATGCTGCAGTTCTGGCGGATCTGGTTCCCGGCGAACGCGGGCTCACCGAAGACGCGGAGTCGCTTCGGGCGTCGGAATCCACGCATCGGCCGCCTCGCGGGAATGGGTGTCCAGTTCCTCGGCGTCGTGGTCCTCCTGCTCGCGGCCTTCCTGCTCTGGAACGCCGTGCGCGAACGGCACCCGGTCCCGTTGCTGGTCGGTGTCGGGATCTTCGTGCTCTGCGGCGGGATGCTGTTCGCGGTCGGCCGTTCCCTGAACCGTCCGCGGCTCCGTGCCGCGAGGGACCTCCACACGCAGTCGCTTCCAGACGCCCTCCTGCTGCCGCACGTCGCCGACCAGGAACGCCTCACCGACGGCATGCCCTTCCAGGAGGCCCAGGCGCTTTGGCTGCGGTCGCAGACGCGCATCGAACAGGGGCGTGCGGTCGAGGCGTTGCCCGACGTCGCGGAACGGCTTCGGAAACATCCCGGCTGCCTCGCCCTGCACGAGATCGCCTTCGACGTGCTGTGGCATCTCGGCCGGACCGACGAAGCCCTTTCGGCCCTCGACTCGGCACGGGGCGTTCCCGGGATCGGCGAGGCCACACGGGCGGTCCTGGCCCACCACCAGGTCGGGGTGCTCGCCCGCGCGGGACGGACGGACGAGGCGGTGGCGGCCGCCGAACGGGCCTTGGCCGGCTCCGGAGATCGCGGGATCCGGACCGCGCAACTCGATCTTCTCGCCTCGCTGCCGTTGCTCGCGGCCCACGGTGAGTTCCTGACGCAAGCCGACCGCTGGTCCGCCGAGGCGTTGGAACTCGATTCCTCTCCCACCATCCGGGCCACACGCGCCGGAGTGCTGTGCGAACTGGGCCGCGTGGACGAGGCGGAGCCGCTGTTGCGATCCGTCGTCGCCGAGGCCACGGAGGCCGTCGACCTCGGATTGGCCCACCTCTATCTCGCACTGCTGGAACACCACCGCGGGAACAGGAGGGCCGCCCGGCGCGAGGCCTGGGCCGCCTTCTGTTTCTATCCCGACCGCCGCCTCGTCGAACGCCTCGCTTCCGACGGATTGGCGAGCGGATAGAGGATTGGGCGTAGGAGACGACGTCAGGAGACTCTGACCCTCTCCCGTTTGAGACTCGTCACCTCGTCTCCAACGGAAAACGTGCGCATGAAAAAGCCGCGGCTTTGCAGCCGCGGCCACGGACAACGGATCACGAACGACGGACAACCCGCCTACTTCTTCATCGTGGCGGGGAGGTCGTCGGTGCGGAACGGCGAGGCGGGAATCCCGGAGCCATTCACCAGGTTCACCACCGGGTTGTCGGACCAGCCGTAGCGGACGGTCTTCGGCTTCGACACGGCCGGGCAGGAAAGGCGGACCGACTGGCCGACGATCTCCGCCGTGGCCCAATGGTACACGCCGTCGTCGCCGGCGATCGCGAAGCCCGTGGGAGCGGCCCCGTCGGAGGTCTTCAGCCCCTTCGCGTGGTTGAAGTTGAGCACCAGTGACGAGCCGACGCGGGCCGTGGAGGCGTAGGTCGGTCCCGAGGACTCCACCGGCTTGCCATAGGCGATCGTCTGGGCGAGCAGGGAGAGCCGCTGTCCGACCGGGGCCTTCTTGGTCGGATGGATGTCGTCCTTGTCGCCGACGTCGGTGATCACCGCCACGCCGACCTTCTGGAGGGTTTCCGCGACGTGGTTCTGGGCCTCGCGCAGCTCGGCCCAGTCGCTGTCGACGGGCTTTGCGGTGATCTCGGCGAGGGAGCGCTTGCGGTTCTTGTCCCAGGGCGCGAGCTGGACGGCGAGGAACGGGAAGTCGCCCTGGCCCCAGTCCTTGCGCCAGTTGCGGATCATGTCGGCGAAGAGGCTGCGGTACTGCCAGGCGCGTCCGGCGTTGGACTCGCCCTGGTACCAGATCGCACCGGCGATCGCGTAGGGCATGAGGGGACGCAGCATGCCGTTGTAGAGCTCGGTCGGATACCAAGGCGTCCAGGGACCGCCCTGGTTGAACTTCTCGCCCTTGGCCTCGGCGGCCTTCTTCGCGGCCAGCCACTTGTTCCGGGCGTCGACGTAGCCGCGCAGCGCGGGCGCGTAGGCGTCGACGATGTCACGGCTGTACTCGTGGTTGCCCTTGAGGACCTCCTCGCTCATCCACACCTCCGCCGGGGAACCGCCCCAGCTGGTGTGGATCAGGCCGACAGGGACACCGAGGGCCGGCTGGAGGTCGCGTCCGAAGTAGTAGCCGACGGCGGAGAACGACTTCACGACGTCGGGCGCGGCGACCGCCCAGGCGTGCTTGGCGTGGCCGAGTTCCGTCTCCGGATGCGGCGAACGGCGCTTGGTGACGGTGAAGAGGCGGATGTTCGGATTGGCGCTCGAGGCGATGTCCGAAGCCGGCTCGAAGCTCGAGGACATCGACCATTCCATGTTGGACTGGCCGGAGCAGATCCAGACCTCGCCGACGACCACGTCCTGGATCTCGACGCTGTTGTTGCCGGTGACCTTGAGGGACCGGCCCTCGGCGGTGGCGGCCAGCGGCTTCAGCGTCACCTGCCAGCGGCCGCCCGACGCGACGGTGGAGACCTTCTGGCCGGCGAACTCGACGGTCACCTTCTCGCCGTCGTCGGCGAGTCCCCACACGGGAAGGCGCTTCCCCTGTTGGAGGACGCCGTGGTCGGTGAAGAGCGGATGGAGGGAGACGTCGGCGAGCGCCAGGGGCGCGAGGGAGGCGAGCAGCAGCGCCGCGCCGGCGGAAAGCGCGGCATGGCCGCGGATGGAAACGGGGTTCACGCCGTGTTTGAAGCCCAGCGACGGGCCGGAGGTCAACCGGGGAATTGCGGGAACCGCACCGGTCGGCGGGCCGCGCATCCGCCACTCCGGTCCGATGGGGAATTGCGCCCACCCCGCGCGCGGCCCAGCATCGGTGTTCCGGTCCATGAAGTTCAGCGTCCTCCACCGAACCAAATACACCTATGCGACTCCCGTGAAGGAGAGCTTCAACGAGGTGCGTCTGGAACCGGTCACCAACGAACACCAGACGGTCGAGGCGTTCGTGCTGAAGGTCCTGCCGCCTCCGCGCCTCCGGCACTACGTGGACTTCTACCTGAACCGCGCGCACCACTTCGAGATCCCGGAGCCGCACACCTCGCTCACCATCGAGAGCCAGTTCCGCGTCTCGACGAACTCCTCGAACCATCTCGAACCGGACGCACGGCCCTTCCCTCGCGCACGCATCGGCGAATGCTCCCGGATCGAGCGTTGCTTCGACTTCCTCCAGCCGAGCCCCTACGTGGAGGTTGAGGCCTCGGTTTGGCGGCAGGCCCTCGACGCCACCGAGGGCGAG
>CAIYXO010000441.1 GCA_903930165.1 uncultured Verrucomicrobiota bacterium
CCGATGGGCTGCATCCGGGTCTTCATGACCCCTTCCTGCAGCTCCGTGGTGATCACGTTCAGGCGCTGGGCCGTGCTGAGGAGGATCGGATCCTGGACCACGCCCGCCTTCTGCAGGATCTGGTTCCGGGCGAGCACCAGTTCGCCGACGAGATTCATGAGCCGGTCGAGGTGGGCCACGTCCACGCGGATGGCGCTGTCCTCGGCGTTGGACCGGGCCGTGTTGTCCGGGGCCTGGGCACCGGCGGAAGCCGCCGTGGCGACGGCTCCCGGTACCGGCACCGGAACGGCCGGAGCGGCACCGCTGTCCGGGGAGGACGCCTCACCGGCGACCGGAAAGGAATCCGCAGCGGCCGAAGCCGCCGCGGGGGCCGGCTCGTCGTCGAAGAATCCGAATCCGGCGTCCGAAACGGGTCCGGACAAGGTCGGGGAGGGTTCGTGCGCCGCGGTGTGGAAATGGGCGGAAGCCGGGGAAACACCGGGCATGGGAACCAGGGGCTCCACGGCGCCGAGCGGTTCCTGGAGGCGGTCCAGCAGGGAGATGAGCGGCGAATGGTCGGCGTCGCCCTCCGATCCGGAAGCCTCCAGCGAACGGAGCATCGACCTGAGCGCGTCCGACAGCTTCAGGAGGGCGCTGATCATCTCGGGCGAGGCGGTGATCCCGCCGCCGCGGAGGAGGTCGAGCAGGTTCTCCCCGGTGTGGGCGACCCGCTGGATGTGGGACAACCCGAGGCATCCGGCCGTGCCCTTGATGGTGTGGATGACGCGGAAGATGACGTTCAGCGAATCGGCGCCGGCCGTCCCGGACTCGATCTGGAGGAGTTCGTGGTCATACCGGTCGAGACCTTCGAAGCTTTCGACAAGCAGGTCGGCGATGAGCTGCTGCTGGATGGAGGCGTCCATGGAAAACGGGGGGATCGGGACGGAAACGGTTCAGGCGGGAAGCACCCGCGACATCACGGCGAGGAGCTGGTCCGGCTGGAAAGGCTTCACGATCCATCCGGTGGCGCCCGCGGCCCGGCCACGGTTCTTGATCTCGGGATCCGACTCCGTGGTGAGCAGGATGATCGGGGTGCGCGCGAACGCCGGGAGCTGCCTCAGCTGACGGGTCAGCTCCAGGCCGTCCATGTTCGGCATGTTCACGTCGGAGATGATGGCGTCGACCGCGCGCCCCTTGAGGACTCCGAGGGCGGCGACTCCATCCTGGGCTTCGATCACGTCGAAGCCGGCACCCTTGAGGGTGAACGAGATGACCTTCCTCATCGTGAGGGCGTCATCGACAGTCATGATGGTCTTGGGCATTTCTGGTTCGGGTTAGAAAAGTTCGACGTTGGCACCGATGTCCCGGGGGTTGGGCTCCCCCTTGGGGCTGGCAGGGGGCGCCTCCGGGGAGTCGAAGAGCTCGACGGTTCCGCCCAGGGCCTCCGGCGCGGCCGAGCCGGGTGCGGCTCCCTGCCAGCAGGAAACCCCGTCGTCCGCAGCAACCGTGGCGGCAACATGGGTGCTGCGTTCCGACTGCATCGTGTAGTTGCGCATCAGGACGCGCAGACGGCCTTCCAGCGCCTCCCGCGCCTCGGGATCGTGGATCTCCTCGGCGGGCTGGTCGCCGATGCGGACGAGAACCTCGCGCAAGGCGTCGAGGACCGGCTGCGCAGGTTCGACGAACTTCAGGCGGGACTCGGTCGAGTTCGCATCGGACGTGAACACCGCGTTCGACTGACCGACCGTCATGAAGGAATCCAGGGTGGCGTCCCTGTAGGCGTGCAGACGGATCTCAAGATCCCTGCCCTGCTGGTGGAGGACACCCTCGGTCTCCACCGCCTCCGCATGCAGCGCCGCCGATTCGCTGATGGCGCTCGAAAGTCCGGCGATGAGCTTGTCGAGGTCGTCGGAGGCATGCTCGTTCAACCGGTAGATGTCGTCGGAAATGCGGGTGGTGTTCTCCGAAAGCACCTCGAGCCCGGTTCCCTGCCCCACCTGGGCGGCCTGGATCTGGGCGTTGAGGGCGATCAGCTTGATGTGACCGGAAAGGTTCCGCATGACGCCGGTCACGTTGGAAGCCATGCCACCCAACGGCTGCAACGTCCGGTGGGTCTCGTCCTGCACCGCCACGATGGTCGCCAACATCGCCCGGACCTCCTCCAGCGAGGTGAGGAGGATCTGGACCATTCCGCTTTCCGAGGAGGTGACGCTCTTGAACTCCGAGAGGCTCATCGACTCGGCGTCGAGGTTGTGCGCCAGTTCGACGATGTGGCTCATGCCCAGCCGGGCCTGCTCCTCGGCCTGCCGCAGGTCCTTCAACACCGCGTCGATCTGGTCGATCTGGATTCGGGCGGTCTCGCGTGCGAACTGCCGGCCGGCCACCGGCGGCAGCCCGGTGGTGCCGCGCCCCTCGGCCGCGATCTGTCCACAGGCCGAACGGACATGCTCGAGCTTCTGACGGACGATGTCCTGGCACTGGAGAGCCACGAGAACCTCGCCGACGCCGGAGCTGAGGTTGCGGCTGACGGTGACCAGCGAGACGTCTCGCTTCATGCTCTCGCTGACCTCGGTCATGAGATCGCCGAGGGTGAGCCGCATCTGGTCGCGCTTCTCGACCGCTGTCGCCTGCTGCCTCACGGCATGGCGCTCGATGCGGTCGATGAGGCCCACGATGCTGTCCCTCGAGCGGCCCAAGTTCTGGTACTGCTCCCCGAACACCTGCCCGAAACGCCCGAACAGCTCCTCGATGTCGCGGGTCAGCCCGAGGAAGGTCGTCTGGACGTCGGCAGGCAGGGTGGCGGATTCGATCCGGAAGAGGGTCTGGACGTACTTGAGCGGTGCGAGTGCGCTCCCTAGGAGCTCCTCGTGGTGCCTCATCGCCTCCAATTGCGCCTGATAGCCCCTGAGTCGGACGACGAGATCGAGGGTGCGAACATGGCAGCGCTCGATGAAGTCGAGTCCTTGGCCGAGCGTTTCCATCCCGGTCCGGATCAGCTGCTCACCGCCTGCCTTTCCGGTGACCAGTTCCAGGAGGCGCTCGCTCTGCTCGACGATCTCCCGCGTCTGCGTGGCATGGCGCTCAAGCGCGGATCCGGTCGCCATGAACCTCTTCTCAAGCTCGGAGGCCATCCGGTCGAGATCCCGGGCCCGCTGATCCAGGGTGACACATTCGGCCGTAGACACCGCGGACACGGGACCGCCACGGACGGATGCGATCGACGCTATGCCTCGGACCTTGCTGAGAAGGCGCGCTGCCCCAGTGCCGAAACGGCTGGAAAATACCTGGATGGGTCGGGCCATGAATTCGGGGGAGAAATCTCCGCTGGGAGCCTATCGGCCGTCCGAGGACGCCCCTTAAGTCGGAACCCGGGTTTGCCGTTGAGTGGTTGGACAAGTCCGGGAAAAACCTTCCGGACGATTCCGACATGATCACCAGTTCCAGGGAGAATCCGGCGGGGGGCCCCCGTAGGCGCCGCGTGCTTGGCGTCGACGACGACCCGGTCATGCGCCACCTGATCGAGGGCTACCTGCGGGCGAACGGCTACGAGGTGGCCCTGGCGGCCAATGTCCCCGAGGCGAGGAACCTGGTCTCCAGCAGGGGACCGTGCCACTTCGACTGTGTCATCACCGACTTCAACATGCCGGGCGAGACCGGCCTCGAGCTGCTGACCTGGCTGAAGGAGCAGGATCCCGAGCTGGCCTCGATCATGATCACCGCCGCCGGGGAACGGCAGATCATCGCCGAAAGCCTCCGGGCCGGGGCTTCCAACTTCCTCGACAAGCCCGTCCGGCTGGCCGAGCTGCTCCGCGCGGTCAACGAGGGCTCCGCCCTCACGGAACGACGCCGCGAGGCCACTAAGAGCGTGGCCGACGTCCGCGACGTCAGCCGCGCCCACCACCGCATGCTCGGCCGCGTCCACCGCTCCGGCATCGCGGGGCTCGACCTCCGGCACTACCCGCAGCACGACGCCGGCGGCGACTTCGCCGTGGTCTTCCCGCTCGCCGACCGCGGCGCCCTGCTGATCGCCGCCGACGTCTCCGGTCA
>CAIYXO010000442.1 GCA_903930165.1 uncultured Verrucomicrobiota bacterium
GTCCTGGACGAGGTCGATCTGCCGGCGTTGCTGGGGATCGGTGAGGAGGCGGTTCTCGATGTTGCCGAGGGAGGCGGAGGGGTTGTTCTCGCGGAGCGCGCCGATGCGCGTGCCCTGGTAGACGGCGGGAAGGAAAGCGCTGCCGAAGTTCTGGGCTCCGAACTGGAGCGGCGGCGAGAGCGTGATGAAGCCGGGAAGGTTCTCGTTTTCGGAACCGAGGCCGTAAAGGACCCAGGCGCCCATGGAGGGGCGGATGAACTGGGACGAGCCGGTGTGAAGCTGGATGAAGGCCTGGGGATGATTCGGGATGTCGGTGTGCATCGAACGGACGAGGCACAGGCGGTCGGCGTGGCGGGCGACGTTGGGGAACAGTTCGGAGATCCAGAGGCCGGATTGGCCGTGTTGACGGAACTGGAACGGGGAGCCGATGAGCTGGGCACCGCCGCCGCGGGCCTGGCCGGGCTTGCCGGCATCGCGTTGGAGCTGGGGCTTGTAGTCGAAGGTGTCGAGGTGGGACGGGCCGCCCTGCATGCACAGGAAGATCACGCGCTTGGCGCGAGGTCGGAAGTGGGGCGGGCGGACGCCGAGCGGAGCGGTGGTGCTGGGCTGGACGGCGGGCTGGGACGCGGCGCGGGCAGCGAGACCGGAGAAGGCCATCCAGCCGAATCCGGCCGCGACGCTCTGGAGGAGCTGGCGCCGGGACCAGGGGCGGGGCTGGACGCCTTGGCAGGAGTACGGGGCATTCATGGGAGGGTTCATCGGAGGAAGCGGAATTCGGCGGACGCGAGGAGGGCCTGGGCGAAGGATGTCCAGGCGACTTCGCCGGGGCGCATGGCTTCGCGGGTGCGGGCGGGTGGGCGCCGCCGTCGGTCCGGGGCGGGAGTGGAGGGTTGGGAAGGGGGTGGATTGCGGGCGATGTCGCCGATCTCGAGCCAGAGGAATTCAGCGGCGCGGGTCAGCTCGCGCGGGGTTGCGGGGCGGCCGAAGGCGAGGCGGTAGGCGCGGTCGATACGTTCGCGTGGGGAGAGGCCGGCGTCGGCGAGGAGGCGTCGTGCGAAGGCCCCGGAGATGCGGAGGATGTCCTCATTGTTCATGAGGTAGAGCGCCTGGGAGGGGACGTTGGTGGTGTCGCGGTCGGCGACGACGAGGCTGGGTTCGGCGAAGTCGAACAGTTCCATGGATTCGGGGACGAATCCGCGGATGACCGGGAGGTAGACGCTGCGCTTGCGGGCGAAGGAGGCGTCGCGGAAGGAATCGGCACCGCGGCGCAGCGGGGCGTCACCGATGGCGGCGACGGGCGAGGAGCGCGGGGGCTCGGTGTCGAGGATGCCGCTGACGGCGAGCATGGCGTCGCGGATGGCCTCGGCTTCCAGACGGCGGGGAGTTGAGCGCCAGAGGAGCGTGTTGTCGGGATCGAGGTCAGCGGCCTGCGGGGAGGCAGTGGAGGCGAGTTGGTAGGTGCGGCTGAGGACGATCTCGCGGAGGAGTTTCTTGAGGGACCAGCCGGAGGACTGGAACTGGAGGGCGAGGTGGTCGAGGAGTTCCGGGTGGGTGGGCTTCTCGCCGAGGGCGCCGAAGTCGTCGGCGGTGCGGACCAGACCGCGACCGAAGAGGTGGA
>CAIYXO010000443.1 GCA_903930165.1 uncultured Verrucomicrobiota bacterium
GCTGCTCGATTCCCTCGCCCAAGCCGACGCGTTCCTCGAGTCGCGGCGGACTTCCGTCGCCCAGACCAACGCGGTCGCCGGCCCCGCGGAACTGCCGTTGCCCTACCGCGTCGATGCCCAGCCCCTGACCCGCGTCGCCGGAGCCCGCTACAACGGGTTCGCCCATTCCTTCGCCGGCATGTCCCTCCAGTTCGTGCTGATGGTGATGATCGACCTGGCGGTCGGCCTTTTGACGGAGCGGCAGTCGGGCACGTTCCGTCGCCTGCGGGCCGCGCCTCTCTCCCGCGCCACCCTCCTGCTCGGGAAGGCGACGTCCTATTCGATCATCGCCCTCTCCACCTTCGTCTTCTCCTTCGCGATCGCCATGTCCGTGTTCGGTGTACGGGTGCACGGAAGCTGGATCGGGTTCGTGGCCGTGATCCTGGCGCTCTGCTACTTCTCCGCCACCCTCGCGCTGGCCCTCGCGGCCATCGGCCGCACTCCCAAGGCGACCCGCGGCCTCGCCATCCCTGTCGTCCTCATCCTGCTGATGCTCGGCGGCGCCTGGATCCCGTCCTTCATCTTCCCTTCCTGGGTCCGCACCGTGTCCCTTTGCATGCCGACCGGCTGGGGCATCGAGGCTCTCGACGCCATGACCTGGCGCGGACTCGAGCTCTCCGCAGTGTACCTTCCGGTCGCCGGTCTCCTTGCCGTGGGAACCCTCCTGGGAGGAATCGCGTGGCGCCGCTTCCGCTGGGACGGCGAAGCCGGTTCTTGATGAGGCTTTTGTCCGCTCCGGACAATCGCGGCCCCGTCTGCGTCTTTCCCCGCTGACAACTGAGAACCGGGATCCGGGAACTCTCCCTCGGTTTGCCACTGAGACACGGAGGACACGGAGAAATCATCCTTTCCGCTCCCTGGCCTTGGCCTTGGCCGCCAACCCGCTTCTCGCTGGCCCGCGGCGACGCCGCTGCGTATCCCATTCGGGACATGAGCAAACCCGCCGCGTCGCCTTGGATCCGTCTCCATCCCGATGACGACGTCGCCGTGGCGCGTCGCCGGCTCCTGGACGGCGAGGAGGTCGACGGCGTCCGCATTCGGTGCGCCGTTCCGGCGGCGCACAAGGTGGCGCTGCGCGACCTCGCGAAGGGTGCCGTCATCCGCAAGTACGGCCAGGTCATCGGGCGCGCCTCGGCCCCGATTCCCGCGGGCACGCACGTGCACGTCCACAACGTCGACCTCGGCGAGTTGTCGACGGACGGACACTTCGCGGAGCCCACCGTGCCGTGGGCGCTTCTTCCGGAGTCCGAGCGCCGGAACTTCTCCGGCTACAGCCGACCCGGCGGCCGGGCAGGGACCCGCAACTTCGTCGCCGTCATCTCCTCCGTGAACTGCTCCGCAAGCGTCTCCCAGTACGTCGCGCGCCGCTTCACGCCGGAGGTCCTGCGGCGGGATTTCCCGGGCGTGGACGGCGTGGTCGCCTTCACCCACAAGTCGGGCTGCGCCACGGCGGACGACAACACGGAGATCCTCCAGAGGGTCCTCGCCGGGATCGCAAGGCACCCCAACATCGGGGCCTATGTGATCATCGGCCTCGGCTGCGAGACGAACCAGGCCGCGGCGTTGGTGCGGAAGCAGGGCTTGGATTCGGCGTCGGACGGTTCGCAGGCGCCGGTGGTGCTCAACATCCAGCAGCAGGGCGGCATCGCGAAGACGGTCGAGGATGCGGTTCGGGCCGTGGCGGGGCTGCTTCCCGCGGTGTCGGCGCAGAAGCGCATGGAGCAGGCGCTCAGCCGCCTCCGGGTCGCGCTCAACTGCGGCGGGTCCGACGGGAACAGCGGCATCACGGCCAATCCCGCCCTCGGTTTCGCCTCCGACCTACTGGTCCGCCACGGCGCGACCACGGTGTTGGCGGAGACTCCGGAGATCTACGGGGCGGAGCATCTGCTCACCCGCCGCGCGGTCAGCCGTGAGGTCGCCGATGCGTTGTTGTCCATGGTCCGCTGGTGGGAGGAACACGCTCGGATCCACGGCGCCTCGATCAGCAACAACCCCTCCGCGGGGAACAAGGAGGGCGGCCTCACGACGATCTTCGAGAAGAGCCTCGGCGCGGTGGCCAAGGGAGGGCAGGCGCCGTTGATGTCGGTCCTTCCCTATGCCGGGACCGTGGAAGGCCCCGGGTTCTGCTTCATGGACACCCCGGGCTACGATCCCGTCAGCATGACCGGACTGGTGGCGGGGGGATGCAACGTCGGCGTGTTCACCACCGGCCGTGGGAGCGTGTACGGCTGCAAGCCGGCGCCGTGCATCAAGATCTCCACCCACACCCCCTTGTACCGGTGGATGACAGACGACATGGACCTGAACGCCGGCACGATCCTCGACGGAGAAGAGACGGTGGAACAGGTCGGCCTTAGGATCTTCGAGGGCATCCTGGAGACCGCCTCCGGGCGTCGCACGAAGAGCGAGGCGGCCGGCATCGGCGACGAGGAGTTCGCCCCGTGGCAGCCGGGGCCGGTGTTCTGAGGGCTGTGGTGGTTGAGGCGATGAACGGTTGAAGGGGATGGGACAGGTCCGCTGCCCGTGTGGACCTTCCCTCCTCAGCGGTTGCGGCTGCGGCTGCGGCCCATGAGGCGTCGCAGTTCCTCCGGCGTGACCACGCCGTCGTGGTTGGCGTCGGCGGCCTCGAACTGCTGCTTCGACGGCGACTCGTCGGCCGTGATCTTGCCGTCCTTGTTGCGGTCGAGACGACGGAACAACGCCGACCCGTCGCGGACGGCCGCCTCCAGCGTCGCCCCGCTCTCGCCGGGCTTCGCCTCGGGGATGAAGTACTCGAAGTAGCCGATCATCATCTCCTCGTCGGTCTGCTCGCCCCACGTGACCCGCTGGTTCGGATTCGGGTTCGCCGGATTGCCGGAGCTGTTGTCGTAGCGCGCCGTCCCATGCAGCACGGCCCCCGTCGGCACATCCAACGGCTCCGCCAGCCGGTACAGCAGCTGCCAGTTGAAATCGTAGCGCGGCACGTCGAGCAGCGTTCGGGATTTGCCACCCGGCAGGTCGAGGTCGTAGCGGTACGCCTTCCCGCGCACGTGCATGTGCGGCATGAACGACAGGATCTTCGCGTCCACCGGCACGGTGATCTTCCCCTTCGAGACGTAGTCCGGGTCGTTCGGCGGGATGTCCAGCTTGGCGGTGACTCCGGCCACCCGGATCTCGTGCTTCGGCGGTTCCTTGGCGAAGACGAGTCCCAACGCGGACTGGTCCTCGGTCGCCTTTCCGTTCGGCGTGTAGTGCAGCTGGAAGTGGAGGGTGGAGCCCTTCGGAAGGAACTTCGCGAAGCCCGGCGGATAGCCGATGCCACCGGTCCCCGGCGCGTAGGCCGCAAGGTAGTTGCCGCCGGCGACGTCCCCGCGGCGCTTCTTGTCGGCCTCGCTCTCGTTCGGCGGGATCACGAAGACGAGGACGTGATGCACCACCTCCCGCGCGGTCGGCCGCACCTCGAACGCCTGGATCCAGCGGTCGCCGTCGAAGTCGGTCTTCACGTGCACGTTCTGGTAGTCCATGACGCCCGACTCCTTCACCGCGATGGGCTTGGGGATGCGGATGACCGCGTCCGGCTTGCCGATCGCCCAGCCGTCGGGGTAGGTGCGCGGACGGGGCGTCAACTTCGGGTCTCCCTCGGCCTTGGAACCCGAAAGCCATGCGATCAGGTCGGCCTTGTCCGCCTCGGGCAGGCTGCGGTCGTTGGCCCAGGGGCTGGAGCCGGAATGGATCGGCGCGGCGAACCACGGCGGCATCGCACCGCGTTCCACCTGCTTCCGGATCATCCCGGCATGCGCCACGGCATCGGCCATCGACTCCAGCGGGAACGGCCCCACGCCGCCGTCACGATGGCACTCGGTGCAGTGGGTCTGGAGGATACGTGAGATCCGGTTGTGGAAGGTGGGCTTGGCCTCGGTCGCGATGGGGCCGTCGTGGTCCAGGCTGCAGCCCGGGGCCGTCGTGGCCGCGACGTTCGGAAGCCCGCCGGCCAACACCGCGTCCAAGGCGCCGGCCACGTACCGTTCCCGCGGTTCCGGACGGGAGTAGCCAACCCCATACTGGTCGTCGACGGCGCCCCGGTAGACCACCGTTCCCGTCGAATCGAGGACGTAGGCCTCCGCCGTCGTCCGGGCTCCCAAGGCCTTCGCGGCCTTCCCTTGGGAGTCCTTCACGTAGGAGCCCTTCAGCCCGTGGCGCTGGACCATCTCCTTGGCCGCAGCCGCGGTGTCGGTGTCCACCGGGTTCACGTACACGAAACGGACGCCCTTCGCCGCGTACTCCTTTTCCAAGGCCGCGAGCGTCGGACCGTACTTCCGGGTGACCGGGCAGCTGGTGCTGGTGAAGGCGATGACCGTGGCCTTGGCCCCACCGAGGGCGTCGGACTGGAAACGCGGTCCGCTCAAGGACTTGAGGTCGAGGGATGGAACACGACGACCCACGCCGAGTTCGATGGCCGGGACGATCCGGGCGGCGTCGGTCAGCGAAGCCGATGATTCGGCGTCGCCGGCGGATTCGGCTGCGGTCGCGGATCCCATCAACGCGAGGGCTCCGGCAAGGGACAGGGTGAGGGAGCGGATCCGCCGGCGGCGGTCCGATGGAATCGGCTGGAGATTGGAGGCCATGGAATCCGGACGTTCTGGAGATCCTTGCGGCTTCCGGTGTCCGGCGTCCATCCGACTCAAGGAGCAGACGGATGTTCAGACGGATTTGCGTGACGGAACCCTCCGCCGTCCGCATCACGCCAACAGCGCCTGCACGACGTTCCCGTGCACGTCCGTGAGCCGGTAGTCGCGTCCGCCGTGGCGGAAGGTCAGCTTCTCGTGGTCCATGCCGAGCAGGTGCAGGATGGTGGCGTGGAAGTCGTGCACATGGACCCGGTTCTCGGCCACGGTGGCGCCGATTTCGTCGGTGCTCCCGTACACCGATCCCGCCCGCACGCCCGCCCCGGCCAGCCAGGAGGAGAAGCACGCGCTGTGGTGGCCGCGGCCCTTCTCGCCGTCGACGCCGGGCGTGCGGCCGAACTCCGTGGTCCAGACCACCAACGTGTCCTCCAGCATCCCGCGCCGCTTGAGGTCGCGCAGCAGGCCGGCCACCGGCTGGTCCAGGTTCCGGGCGTGTTTCGCGTGCTCGGCCATGTCGCCGTGCTGGTCCCAGTTGTGGCTCGACGAACCGTCCACCAATTCGATGAAGCGCACGCCCCGTTCCGCCAACCGGCGGGCCACGAGGCAGGGCCAGCCGAAGCCGTCCGTCTGCCCGCGCCGCATCCCGTAGAGCGCCAACGTGTCGTCGGACTCCTTCGAGAGGTCGAAGACGTCCTTTGCGTCGGTCTGCATCCGGAACGCGGTCTCGAAGGTGCGGATCCGCGCCGCCAGCTCGGCGTCGTTGCCGCGGGCCTTGAGATGGCCCCGGTCCAAGGCGCCGGCCAGCCCGAGTTCCAGCTCCTGCAGTCCTGAACGGACGGTCCGGCGGTCTAGGTTCGCGATCGGCTCGCTCCCGGGCACCACGCGGACTCCCTGGTGGTAGGCGGGCAGGAAGTCGTTGTTGAAGATCTGCGTCCCCGCATACGGGGATCCCGCGGAGATGGCCACAAAGGACGGCAGGTTCGCGTTCAGCGTCCCGAGTCCGTAGCTGATCCAGGAACCGATGCTCGGCCGTGAGAAGAAGAACGAGCCGGTGTGGATGCCCAGCGTCGCCTGGTAGTGCTCGTTGTCCTCGCCCTTCATCGAACGGATGAGGCAGACGTCGTCCATGCACTCCCGCAGGTGGGGGAAGAGATCGCTCACCATCGTGCCGCAACGTCCGCCGGGACGGAACTGCCACCCGGGCCGCAGCAGGCGCCGCTGCTGGTTGGAAAGGCCGCCGCCGATGCCCACCGACTTGCCGTCCGCCTCGAACAACTTCGGCTTCGGGTCGAAGGTGTCCATGTGGGACACGCCGCCGTTGGAGAAGATGAAGATCACCCGGCTGGCCTTGCCGCGGAACAGGGGCGGCTTCGGGGACAACGGATCCCCCTGTGCGTCGGGCGCGTCGGCGCGAAGCAGGTCGGAGACGAGCCCCGGCAGCAGCAGCGAGGCGCCGACCAGGGAGCGGAGGGTCTCGCGGCGGGTCGTCTGGAGAGGCGTGCTCATGGCGGGTTCAGTCGAGTTGGGCGAATTCGTTGAGCCGGAAGAGCACCCGGGCGAAGGCACGCCAGGCCTCGGCCTCGGGATCCATGTCTCCGACGCTTCGTTCCCGTGCCGACTCCAGGAAGGCGAAGCTCTTCGCCGTCTCGTCCTCGACGGGACTCCGTCCCAAGGCGAGGCGGAAACCTTCACGGACCCGGTCGGCGTCGGAGGCGCGCATGCTGTGGAGCCTTCCTGCGAAGAGGTCGGCCTGTCCGTGGACGAACGGGTCGTTGAGAAGGAACAACGCCTGCAGCGGCGTCGTGCTGGAGGTCCGGCGGCCGGTGCTGGTCGAGGGGTCGGCGCCGTCGAAGATCGCGAGGTACGGATGCCTTTGGATCCGCTGAGTCATGAGGTACACGCTGCGGCTGCGGGTTTCGTACACCGCGCGGAAGGGGTTGTGCTGGGTGAACTTCCAGTCCGACGGCTTCGGGAAGGGATGTGGCCCACGGGGCGCTGCTTCCAGGTTTCCGCCGAGCACCAGCAGCGTGTCGCGCAGAGACTCCGCGTCGAGCCGCCGGCGCGGGAAGCGTCCCAGCAGTTCGTTCGTGGGATCTTTCAGCAACTGTTCCTCCGAGACGGCCGAGGACTGCCGGTAGGCGCGGGAGAGGAGGAGGCGCCGATGCAGCGACTTCACCGACCAGCCGTCCTCGACGAACCGCGACGCGAGCCAGTCCAGGAGCTCGGGATGGGTCGGGGCGCGTCCCTGGCGTCCGAAATCGTTCGGCGTCGCGACCAGCCCGCGGCCGAAGTGGTGCTGCCAGACTCGGTTGACCATCACCCGCGCCGTGAGCGGGTTCGTGGGCGCGACGATCCAGTCGGCCAGCTGGGAACGGCCGCTCCCCCGGGCGGCGTCCGGCAGGGTCGAACCTCCCAGCACGGTGAGGAAACGCCTCGGAACGACACCTCCCGGCCGCGCGGGATCCCCCTTGATCTGGATCACCGCGTCGGCCGCCTGCGGCTTGTCGGCGACCGCGTAGGCGAGCTCGAAGGGCAGTCCACGGTCCACATGCGCGCGCACCACCGCCTCGGCTTCCTGGATCCGTTTCTCCGCCGCGGCCTTCTCCGCTGCGGCGACCGACTTCGATTCCTCGCGGAGCTTCTGCACGGCCTTCTCCAGCCGGCGCTTCTCCTCGTCATGGCTGCGTCGCGCCTCCTCCATCTCCTTCAGGCGTTCCGGCTCCACCAACGGCACGAGGTCGCGTTGGCGCTGGTCCAGCTCGATGCCGGGCCACGGGTATCGCGTGCTGTCGAAGATCCCGTACAGCGCGTAGTAGTCCGAGGTCGGGATCGGATCGAACTTGTGGTCGTGGCAGCGCGCGCAGCCGAGGGTGAGCCCGAGGAACGCCTTCCCCAGGTTGTCGAGCGTGTCCTCGATGGTCAGGTGCTGCGGGTAGTCGTCCACCCGCGAACCAAAACGGCGAGCGTTCGCGATCCACCCGGTGGCGATGATCCTCCCGTGGTCCGCCTCCGCGGATCCCGTCGGCCGGAGGTCGCCCGCGAGCTGCTGCCGCACGAACTCGTCGAAGGGCAGGTCCCGGTTGAAGGCGTCGATCACCCAATCCCTGTACCGGTGCATCTGCGGGATGGGGAAGTCGGAGTTGTCGCCCGCGGTGTCGGCGTAGCGGACCACGTCCAGCCAATGCCGTCCCCAGCGCTCCCCGTAGGCCGGCGAGGCCAGCAGCCGGTCCACCACGCGCTCCCAGGCACCGGGGGCTTTGTCGGCGAGGAAGGCGTCCACTTCGGAGGGGCTCGGCGGAAGTCCGGTGAGGTCGAAGGTGACCCGCCGAAGCAACGTCGCCCGGTCCGCCTCCGGCGATGGCGCCAGCCCGGACTTCTCGAGCTGGACCAGCAGGAACCGGTCGATGGGGCCGGCCGGCCACGCGGCGTCATCCACCGCCGGCGGCTTCGGGTCCGACACCGGACGGAACGCCCACCAGTCCTTCGCCGATTTCCAGTCGATCCCGGAACGGGCCGCGGTCGCCGCCACCGTGTCCTCCGTCCTCGGATCCGGCGCGCCCATGCCGATCCACGTGACCAGGTCCGCGACAGCGGGCTCCGGAATGCGGCGTCGCGGGGGCATGGCGAGGTCGGGGTCCTCGTGCCGGACCGCTCGCACCAGCAGGCTCGAATCGGGGCTCGCCGGGTTCATCAGCGGCCCGGAGTCGCCGCCCTGGCGCACGCCGGACTTCGAGTCGATCAGCAGTCCGCCCTTCAGCTTCGCCGCCCCGGCGCTGTGGCACTCGTGGCAGTGCTCGACGAACACCGGCCGGATTCGGCTCTCGAAGAAGGCGAGCTGCTCCGCCGTGGGGTTGTCGTTGAACACCGGCTTGGAAGGGTCCGGCACCTGTCCGTCGCCGGCCCACACCTCGAGCCCTGAGAGGTTCGCCGCACCGTGGTTCGGCGCCTTGGCCAGCAGTCGCAGGCGCCCGTCGTCGATCCGAACCGGCCAGGGGCCGAGCCGCTTCCAGGAGCCGGCCAGGCCGCTGTGGAACTTCTCGGCCACCACCCTGTCGTTCAGCACCAGGTCGAACTGCTCCGACTGGGTGTCCTCCCACACATGCACGAACACTTGGTAGTCGCCCGTCGGTACGCCGGTCATCTCCAGCACCACACGGCTTCCCCAGACGCTGCTGCGGATCATCTGCGCGCGCCGGGGATCGGTCGCGGGCCGCAAAGGAACCGATTGGTTCTCGAAGCGGTTGCCCTTCGCCGTGAAGGCCGGGGCGTTGCTGCCCTCCCATTTCCGGCCGTCCAGGACCAGCTCGGGTCCGTTCAGGTTCAACGCTCTGTACAGGGTCGCCTCCGCGCCGTGGACGACCGCCGTGGCGGCGGCCAGGAAGCACGCCCAGCGGGCCAGACGGGAGGTTCTCCGGGCGAAGGGACTCATCGGGGATGAAGCGACCCTCCGGTGTCCTGTGCCGGAGCTCAAGGTCCGAGACGCCGGACGGTCGAGACTTGCGCCGACGCCGAGACGTGGTGTGTTGAAGCGTGTCCGAGTCCCCATCCCCTTCCGTCTTCGAGCGCTCCGTCTTCATCGCGGCGCCGGTGGAGCGGGTCTTCGGATTCCATCTGGATCCCGACAACCTGCGGCACCTGAACCCTCCCGGGGTCCGGACGCTCCGCCTGGACGTCGACCGCCCCGTGCGTCCCGGTTCCCGAGTCGTCGTCTCGCTCCGTCTCTTCGGGACCCTGCGGCAGGACTGGGTGGTGGTGATCGCGGAGGTCGCCGAGGACGTGCGGTTGGTCGATGTCGCGGAGGAAGGCCCGTTCGCGTCGTGGCGGCACGAGCACCGCATGGAGACCGTCCCCGGCGGCACGCGGCTGACGGACCGGATCGAGTTCGTCGCAAAGGGCGGTCCGCTGTGGGGCCCGATCGGCGGCCTCCTGTGGCGTCCCCAGCTGGCTTTCCTCTTCTGGTGGCGGCACCGGGTCACCCGAGGTCTGATTGAGGCGGCTTCGGAACGGTGAGCGATGTCGAGGAACGGACGCGGTCGTGTCCGAAGTGGAGGGCCATCCTCGGATCCAGCCTGGCGGTCCTCAGGAGCTTCGGCCAGTGCTCCTCCGCGACGACGCAGAAGAGGATTCCGAGCGCGTAGGCGACGAGGTCGAGCCAGGCGAAGGTCGAGCCGAGGACGAGGTGGCCGGGTGTGGTCGCGCGGATCCGGAGGATCCAGTCCGCGCGATAGAGCTGGCTCGATTCGATGACGCAGCAGAAGGCGAAGGCCCGGATGGCCAGGACCGACTTCGGTGCCCGGCGCCAGATCAGCGCCGCCATCCAGAAGACCATCTGTGCCCAAAGGACGTCTCCCGGGTACTTGCCCAGGAAATCGGGAACCAGACTTGGGAAACGTCTCGAGGCGAGACCGGCCGCGATGGTGAGGCCGATGAGGAGGCTCAGCCGGAGACGCGAGCGTCCCCTCAGCCAATGCTTCCTGCGGGCGCCTTCGCCTCCGGAATCGGGTGTCGTCGTGTCCATCGTAAATCTGTCGCCAATCCCAGGCCGCATGGGGCGATGCCTGGGTGGTCCCCAGCCGGGCCGACCCGTCGCCGTCGCCGGTTGAAGGCCGAATCATGTCATGTCGGCGGGAGTTGTCGCCCCGGTGTTTCCCGGTTTCTGGATCCCCTTGCCTTCCCGAGGACTGGTCGGCCGTCGCCGCTCCTTAATCCCACCTTAATGATTCTCCGGGGTCGGGACATCACGGCTTAACCGCCTCCGGGCTTCTTGGCGTCCGTCGTTCCAACACGTTGATGCCATGAAACCCCCGTTCCTTTCCCCGACCGCGCCGATGGCCGTCTCGCCGCTGCTGCTGCTGCTGCCGTCCGCGGTGCTCGCCGCCGATCCCCGGACCAATTCCTGGGATGCCGTCGCTTCCTCCCACTACGCGCGCATCTACCAGACCCCTGCCGAACAGTCGTCCGGAACCGCCAAGGCCACGTGGTCCAACGGATCGCAGACCCAGACGTTGCCCGCCTATGTCGGCGTCCAGGAGGTCTCGGTCTCGAGCGACTGGGTCTATGTTCGGAGCACCGGGTTGGGTGGGCATGTCATGGGCCCGTGGCTCAACGGCAACTTCCCCAACCTCCCGACCAACCGGAAGACCCTCTACCGGATCCCACGTTCCCCCGCGGTGCCGTCGACGCCCGCGCTCACCGGACTCGGCTCGGTGGGGATCTTCGTGGACGGCGTGGCGATGTTCGACAGCCGCGACGCCTTCTCCTGGAACGGCACTGCGGAAGCCAACGGCACGGGCTTCTGGAACCGCGAGGCGTACGTGAACGAGGGGGCCACCTTCGACCCCGCCTTCGCCCACCAGGAAAACACAGGTACGTACCACTACCACGCCAGCCCGATCGCCCTGCGCCACCGCCTCGGCGACCATGTCGACTTCGACGCGACGACCCGCACCTACCGTGAGTCGTCGGCCCCGGTGACCCGCCACTCGCCGATCCTCGGCTGGGTGCAGGACGGCTTCCCGATCTACGGTCCCTACGGCTATTCCAACGCCACCAACGTCACGTCGGGACTGCGCCGGATGCTTTCCGGATATCAGCTTCGCAACGGCCAGCGTGGCACCGACAACCTGACCTCCGCCGGCCGGACCGCCATCCCGTCCTGGGCCGGTCGTCTCTACGGCACCACCGGCAACCAGACCGGTCCCGCCGTTTCGACCCAGTACCCGCTCGGACGCTACATGGAGGACAACGCCTTCCTCGGCGACCTCGTGGACCCTTCCACCGGCCAACCCTTCGTCGCCGGTCTCGACTACGACCTCGACGAGGACAACGGGCGCTGGTGTGTCACGCCGGAGTTCCCGGATGGCACCTACGCCTACTTCGTCTCCATCGCCGCGGACGGCACGCCGGTGTTCCCCTACAACATCGGCCGGGCCTTCCACGGCACGCCCGCCGGCGGCGCCGTCACCGCCATCAACGAGACGGTGACCACCCGCGTCGTCGGGGGAGCCGACCTGCCGGTGACGCTCGCGAAGCCCGCCGTGGCGGATGGCTCGGTGACTTTGGTGTGGAACGCCGCGGAAGGCGGCTCCTACCAGGTCGAGTCTTCGACCAACCTCTCGAACTGGGCCACGAACGCCACCGGGGTCCTCGCCGCTGGAGGCCGGATCGCGCAGGCCGTTGCCGGCGAGGCGGCCCAGTCGGTCTACCGGGTCCGCCGCACCGCGCTGGCCGCCTACGATCCGGCCACCGGGACCGCCACGGGCGGCGGTGGCGGCAACAACGGCGGCGGCGGTGCCAATCCGCCCCTCACTTCCGTGGCCCCCTCCTTGGGCGATCGCGGGACCACGGTCACGCTGACGCTGACGCTGGGTGGAATGGCTCCACCGGCCAACATGGTCCCGACCGCGGTCCGCGTGGGAACCCTGTCCGGGACGAACCTACGTCGGGCCAGCAACACCACGGTCACCGCCACCCTCGTCATCCCCGCCACCGCCACCCCGGGCGCACTCGACGTCGCCGTGGAGTTCCCCGGACCGCCCAACATGGGCACGGTGTCCTTCACCTTGGCCGGCGGATTCACCGTGCGCTGATCCCTCCGATGTCCCGGCGCATCCCATCCATCGTCCGACGCCTCCGGGGTCTGTCGTGGACCGGACTGCTTCTCGCGCTCGCGGGTGGCGTCGCACCCCTCGGGCAGGCGGAGGAACTGGCGGTCCGTGTCCA
>CAIYXO010000444.1 GCA_903930165.1 uncultured Verrucomicrobiota bacterium
CGGGATGCTGCCGAGGATCGGCACCTTACTCTCGGCGTCGGACTTGGTGTCGGAGATCAGTCCGCCGATGACGACCGTCTGCGAATGCGGCGTGACGACCACGGTGTCGGCGGAGCGGACGTTGATGTACGGGGCCGAGACGTCGGAGGACAGCGACTGGCGTTCGGTGGGCGAGACCGAGGAGATCTGGGGTTGGACGATCATCTCAACCTGGCCGTTGGCGCCGATGAACGGCGTGACGTTGAGGATGATGCCGACGTCGGTGTAGCTGACGTTGACGATGGGGATGGTGTTGTTGCCGGCCTGGGCGAAGGAGACGCCCGAGGGCAGGGGGACCTGCTGTCCGACGACGATCTTCGCAAGCTGTCCGTCGCGGGCGATGATGGAGGGCTTGGAGAGCACCTGGGCCTTGCCGGCCTTGGCGATGGCGCGGAGCGTGGCCTGGAAGTCGGTCCCGGCGATCTGGTAGAGGCCGCCGGCGCCGGCGCCGTTCGCGCCCGGGGTGAGGGCGCTGGACATCGGACCGCCGATGACGCTGGCGTTGGTCACCACTGAGTTGAGGCCGGAGAGTCCGAGGACCGAGCCGCCGCCGGTGGTGATGCCGTTGCCGACGTTCTTGGCCCAGCCGCCCTCGACCCCGATGTCGGACGAGTTGTTGAGCTGGACCTCGACGAACACCACGTTGATCAGCACCTGCGGCTTGGGCGAGTCGAGGTTGGAGATGACGTTGCTGATCTGGAGGCTCGTGTCGGCGTCGGCGATGACGATGATGTTATGGGTCTGGGGATCGACCGTGATGATGGCGCTGCCGACGCTGCCGTTGTTGTTGTACTGGCTGGAGCTGCTGGAGGAGCTGCCGCGGTTGGCGTTGTTGCCGCCGCCGCCGAAGCCGCCAAATCCGCCGAAGCCACCACCGCCGCCGCCGCCGCCGCCGCGCTGCTGCGCGTGAAGGAGCGGGTTTGCCGCCAGGAGCAGGGCGGCCGCCGCGGCGAGGCGGGTGAACCGCCGGAAGGAAGGAATGTTCATGGAATCTGTGGGAAAGACCGTGGGGTTCAGAACAGGTTTCCGCCGCCGCCACCGCCGGTCCGTGTCCCGGTGCCGCCGAAGGCCGAGGAGGTTCCTCCGCTGACCGTGGTGCTGCTGCTGCTCGAGTTGTTCTGCTGGCGCTGCATGAGCGCGCTGTTCTGCTGAGCGGTGGATGAGGCGCTGTTCCCCCGGCCGGAATTGCTGCCTTGGAACATGTTCTGGAGCACCTGGACCGCCTGCTGGGGATCGCCGTTCTCCATGTGGTAGACGTAGACGCGCTGGTCGCGGTTGGAGGGGACGTCGAGTTCGCGGACCATTCCCGCGATCTGGGTCATCAGGTCCTTGGAGGCTGTGACCACGACCGAGGAAGTGCGGGCGTCGGCCACCGAGACGACCTGCGAGGCCTTGCGGATGCGGTCGTTGGCGCCGGAGGCCGCTGCGGTGTTGCCGCCGCCGCCACCCCCACGGCCGCCGCCGCCGAACCCGCCGAATCCCCCGAACCCACCGAACCCTCCGCCACCCGGGGCTCCGCCGAAGCGGATCGGAGACTGCGTGCCGGATCCGCTCGAGGAGCTGGTGTTGAAGAGTTCGGTGAGCAGCGTCGCGACCTCGCCCGGATTGGCGTTCTTCAGCTTGAAGACGCGGATCTCCGTCTCCGACTGGGCGCTGGTGTCAATCGCGCGGATGATCTCGACGAGGTGCCGGATGTTCGACTGGGTGTCGGTCATCACGATCGAGTTGCCCGCGGCGTTCGCGACGAACGTCGCGTTCGCGGAGACGAACGTGGAGAGGTCCTTGGCCAACTGCTCGGCCTCGACGTAGCGGATGGGGATGATCTGCGTGACGACCTCGTCGTTGGCCGGGATCAGCGCCGGATCGTTGCTGACCTTCACCGGGATGTTGCGGCTCTTGGCGGTGTTGCGGTCGACGATGGTCAGGGTCCGGCCGTCCCGGATCGCGGCGTAGCCGTTCTTTCCGAGCACCGAGTTGAGCAGGTCCACCGCCTCGTCCCGGGTGAGGGGCTGGTTGCTGATGACGCTGACCTCGCCCTTCACCGTGGCCTCCATCACGACGACGAAGCCGGCGGCTTCGCTCAGATGGCTGAGCACCTGGTCGAGCGGAGCGTTCCGGAAGTTGAGTCGGATCGCGTCGGGCCCCGACGGCGAAGGCGTCGTCTCGGCCAAGGGCTGGGGTTCCGAGGCCCCGGGCTTGGGTGTGGAGTCGTCGGCCGACTTCGCCGGCGCCACAGCCGTTGCCGTGGCGCTGGGGGTGGTGTCGGCGGCCTTGGGGGCGTCCTCGGCGCGGGCGGCGGCGAGGATGCCGGCGGCGCAGGCGGCGGACATGATCCGGGTGATGGCTGTGTTCATTTCGACTCCTGTTGGCGTTTCAGCATGAGCTTCCTGAGAATTTCGGCGGCGTCGCCCGTGGCGGCGGGTGGTGTGGCGGCGGAGGCGTCCTCCGCGGCGTCGGTCTTGGCCGGGGCCTCGACGGGTTCGGCTCCGTCCAGGCGCAGGGCCTTCCCGATCGCCAGTTCGATCTCCGCGCCCTCCTTGGGCTTGAGTACCACCGAGGACGGTCGGATTGCCGCGACGGTGAATCCCGCGATGGACCCGTTGGCGGCGATCGTCTTCTTGTACTCGGAGGCGGGGCCGTCGAAGAAGGCGAACCGGCCGCGGGAATAGTCCATGACGCCGACGAGCGTGAGCGTCGGTATGACCGTGTTGCGGGGCCGTTCCGGCTGGCGGCGCGACTCGCCGGGTCCGCGGGCCCGACGTTCCGGGTCGAAGATGTTCCGGTCCGAGATGAAGCGGACGAACGAGGACGGATCGGGCGCGGCGGCCGGGGCGTTGGTCGAGGGCTCGTCTGCCGCGAGCGCCGGGAGGGCGAGCAGGGCCGTCGCGAGGACGGCGGCGCCGTGGATGCGTGTGCGCTTCATGGACGGGATTCCTGGGTCAGGGTGAGCCCGCTCACCTGGAGGCCGAGGGTGAGCTTCTGGCCGGTCTTGTCACGGGTTCCGAGCTGGACGGAGGCGATCCGGACGCCGAGGGGGCTGTCCTCGATCCGTTGGAGGAATCCGCCCAGGTGGGAGAGCGACCCCGAGGCCTCCACGCGGCAGGTGAGGGTGGAGTACTCCTCCGAGTCGTTGCGCCATTGGGGGATGGTGTCCGTCACCTCGGCGCCTGCCGCGCGGGACCACGCATTGAACTCGTTCAGCAGGCGTTGCTCGGCAAGCGAGGGATCCGTGGGAAGGGTGTTGGTCCTCATCGATTCCCAGCGTCCGCGGATTCCCGCTTCGCGGCGGAGAAGGGCGGCGCCTTCGTCGACCTGCTTGCGCAGGGATTCGATCTTCTTCGATCGGGCGGCCCACCAGTCGCCTGCCGGGCCGATGACCAGCAGGTCCGCGGCGTAGAGGGCCGCGGCTCCGGCCGCGAGGATCATGAGAAGCTGTTGTCGGTTGCGGATGTTCATGGTGTGGCTCCCGGGTTCCACTGGAAGCCGAAGGTGAACTGGATGGGACTGGTGCCGCGGATCTGGTCCCGGTGCAGCTGGGTCACGCCCGGCGCCGCATTGAGCGTCTCCAGCATCTGCAGGAACGCCGCGGTGTCCCGGGCGGTTCCGGCGCAGGTCACGTTCGAGCCCTCGCGAATCTCGATGCTCGTCGCGGTCACCGAGCCGTCCTGGGGAAACGCGGCGCTGAGCTGCCGCAGGACCGCGAGGTTCGGGAACGAGTCGTCGAACCAAGGGCGGTATTGCCGGATGCGCTGCTGCATGGAATCCAGTTCGGCGACCTTGGACGACATGGCGGACCAGCGGCGTCCGAGCAGGAAGAGCTGGACCTGCTGGTAGAGCACGAGTGCGGCGAGCAGCGCGAAGACGCCGGCGGCCACGGCCCCCGCGGTCTTGAGCCGGCCCGCGGAGTAGCGGGCCACGAGGCGTCCCACCAGGGTCGGACGCGTTGGAAGCAGGTCGCAGGGGGATGGGATCCCCACGAGGAAGCGGGCCGCGATCGCGACGGCGATGGAAGCGGGCGTGCCGGAGGCGATCCCGGGTCCGGGCTCGCCGTCCGGGAAGTTCGGTGCGACTTCGGTTGCGAGTCCGGACTGGCGCAGGCGTTCCGCGAGGGCGTCCGCCAAGGCCTGCGACGGCGCCGAAGGTCCGGTGATACGCGCGCCCACCACCTGTTGGCGGAGAGCGTCGGGAAGCTGTCCGAGCGTGATGCGGATCTCGCGGGCCACGATCTCCGGCCGCGGGGCGAGGCGTGTGCCGTCCTCGGCCGGATCGCCTTCCAGGGTCCGATGCGCGGCGACGCCGCCGCCGGCGACGACCAGCAGGATCACCTGTTCGTCCTCGAGGGAAACCAACAGGAGGCCTTCCTGGAAATCCCGGGGCCGCACCAGGGCGGGTGTTCCCAGCGGAAGTCCCTCCAGCCGGAGCCCCGCCTTCGTCAATCCCGCCTCTAGGCCCGACAACGGCGAGTCGGCCACGCCGAACAGGGTCACGTGGTGGCTTCCGCGCGGGAGGGCGCACCGGGACGAACCCTGGCGCAGGGCCGATGTGTCCGTGGAGAAGCAGCGCTCGGCCTCGAGTTGGAGAAGGCTCTCGGCGTCGGCGGCGGGGAGCTCGGGGATCTCGGTCCTGCCGGTGAGGATCCAGCGTGGCGGGACGGCGACCACGCAATGGCGCTCGCGGATGCCCGCGGCCTCGAGGTGGGTCCGGATCTCGGTGCCGAGAGCCTCGGGGGGGGTGGAGGGGACGGCGGAGGCCAAGGGCACGGTGACGCTGGCGACGATGCGCAGAGATCCGTTGGCGCGGACGAGATGGGCGGCCTCGAGGCGGCCGGCTCCGAGCCGGAGACCGACGATCGAGGTGGGGCGTTTCCGTCGCCCGAATCCGGAGATGGCGGCTGAGTTCATGGGGTGTTTCCGGCCAGAAGCTTCTCCCGGACCGAGTCACCGAGGGCCCAGCCGAGCCGGCTGAGATCCTGTCGGTGGATGATCTTCGGGGTGCCGTCGGAGAGGTCGAAGACGAAGCGGACCCGCCGGTAGCCGCGTCCCTCGGGACCCACGGCCGCGATGTCGGCGGAGTACTGGAAGCTGCGGGTCGTGATGCGGTCGCGCTGGGCAAGGGCGGTGACCACCGGGCTGCTCCGGCCGAGGGCGGTCACGATCCAGGCCACGCTGCCCAGCGAGTCCGGGTTGCTGCGGCGGTAGTTGATGAGCGTCTCGGCGGCCCCGGTGGCGGTCTGCTCGTTCACCCCGGAGCCCATGAACAGCGCGGTGAGCACCGGTTCGGGCGCGGTGTTGATGTTGACCCGTCCGTAGGTGAAGGAGTTGGTGGAAGTGGCCAGCTCGCCGGCGATGCGCGCGAAGTCGTCCTCGCCCAAACCGCTGTTCAGGTAGAACTGGAGGGTGCTCGCGATGGTCGGCGTGGCGTTGCCGCGGAATCCGAGCTGGTTCAGCACCTGCTGGGCTCGTGCCTGCCCGAAGGCCGTGGTGAGCAGGCCCAGCAGTTGCGCCCGGTTGCTGATGTTGGTCAGGGTCGTGCCGTCGGAATGGGTGTTGGGTTCGCGGCTGTAGACCGTGAGGTAGTCCAGGAGCCCCGGGTGGAAGGGCTTGGCACCGGAGGCGGCCTTCTCCTGCGGGTCCTGGACGCCGTTGCGGTTGCGGTCGTCCCCCTCGAGGTCGGCAAGGGTGATCCCCTGGACCAGCCGCAGCTCGTCGAGGCTCTCGTACTGGCCATGCTTGGCCTCATATCCCAACGCCCCGTAGTTCAGCATCAGGGTGCTGTTGGTGGACCTCCAGTCGACGACGGCCTGCGCGACGTCCACGAACATGCCGGGCAGGTAGACCAGGATGTTGGAGCCGGCCCGGTTGATGTTCAGCTTGCCGGCCTCGTCCACGAGCCCGAAGACGGGTTGGGTGGCGGTGACGTTCAGCGTCGGCGGCGTGTCGCGTCCGATGATCCATACCCTGGCCTCGCCGATGGGAAGCTTCTCGCAGCGGAACAGGGAGTTGGTCGGGATCACCCCGTTGGTGGAGAGGTTGAGGATCGACCACGCGACGTAGCGGGAGGCGCCCTCGATGGCCTGTTCGGCGGCGAGTCCCGCGGCCCGGTTGGCCGAGGCCCGAAGCTCGAGGGTCATGGTGTCCGCGAAGTACAAGGCGAGGGCCACCAGGCCCACCGACATCCACAGCACGAGGATCAGCACCGAGCCCCGCTTACGGGGGGCGGTGTCGGGACGTGCTGGAAGGGTGGTCCTCAACCGGTCAGAGGGTGGTGTTGGAGATGTTGCGGGCGACCACCCGCACCGGAACGAGAAGCTCCGTCGGGTTGGAACGGTCGGAGTTGGCGCCACGCTGGATCTGGAGCCGGACCGCCAGGGGGAGGTTCGTGCTGAGGGCCGCGGTGTCCGAGGTGTCCCAGGACTCGGTCCAGAGTGCCCCGTCGTAGCATTGGACGCGGAACTGGGAGACGTCGCGGAGGACGAGCTGGTCCTCGGTCTGCGGAGTGCCGAGGGTGAGCAGGTTGCGGGTGACGGAGCGGTAGAGGTCCCTCGAGTTGCCGTTGCCGCGGAGCCCGTAGGCCACGCGTTGGATCTCGCCCCAGGGTTGGGTGCGGTCCATGACGGCGGTC
>CAIYXO010000445.1 GCA_903930165.1 uncultured Verrucomicrobiota bacterium
GGTGTCCCGCATCGCGGGGGACGGGGCGTCCCGACGACGCCCCGCCACGGCGCCAACGTCAGGGCTGGAAGAGTCGGTAGAAGCGCTGCGACGTCGTGACCGGTCGCGAGTCGCTCCATTCGACGGGGGAGGCACCCGACACCACATCGCCGACGGTTTCCCAAGCGCCTCCGAGTTCGGTCACCGACTGGACCTGCCAGCGGCTTCCCGCCGGGCCGTGGATCCGGAGACGCGTCTGCGGTGCCGTGGCCAGCACTTCGAGACGGGGCTGCTCGGCTACCCCGGCAATACGCCAGGCCAGGACGATCTCGCCTTCCGCCTGCAGGATCGAAGGCTCGGTGTAGAGGAAGCCGTCCACTGCGATGTGGTAGGTGGTTCCGGCGACGGCCGGAAAGGAGATGCGGCTCTGCAGCACCTCCGGGGCCAGGTCGTCGTTCTGGGCCACGCGGGTGAGGGCTTCGAGGGATGTTCCGGTGTAGGCCGCCAGCACGGTGTCGAACCTCGATTCCACGGTCTCGAAGGTCACCGTGGCGCTTTGCGGCGCGGTCCAGGACCACCAGGCCGAGCGTGAACCGATGTTCGCCTCCGGGAGTCCGGTCGGCTGGTGGGTCGGCTCGCCGGGTTCCCGTGAGAAGTTGACGTTGTTGGCCAGCACCCGGCCGCCGGTGTTGGCGATGGCGAAGGCCGAGCCGAAGGCGTCGTTCACGCCGGAACAGTCGGCGCAGTTCCAGTTGAGGACGATGGCGCCCTCGGCCTGGAACTCGGGCTCGGTGTAGCGGAAGCCGTCGACGGCGAACCAGTACCGGACGCCCTGGACGGCCTGGAACTCCACCTCGCTCTGCAGGAGATCCGTGTCGATGTCGTCGTTCCCGGCCACGGGCTGGAGGGATCCGAGGTTCCCGCCGGTGTACACCGCGAGCACGGTGTCGAAGGCGCTTCCGCGGGTGTTCACGGTGACCGTGCTGCTGGCGGGGGCGGTCCACGACCACCACGCGGACCGTTGTCCGACATTGGCGGCGGGGAGGTTGGGCGGCTGGTGGCTGGGTTCGCCGGCCTCGCGGGAGTAGCCGCCGCTGTCGCCGGTGGCGCGTCCGATGGCTCCCTCCAGCGGCGTGGCCTCCTCGAACCGGTCGTTGGAACGACGCCAATCCACGCGGAGCGAGTAGTCCGGGATCAGCGCGTTGGCGTCGTATTCGTTGACCCGGACCAGGTAGCGGCCGGGCGCCAATCCGGGGATCGAGATGCGTGAGAACAGGCTGCCGGGCATGTCGTCGTTGAAGGCGATCGGGTTGGTGGGAGCCGAGGCGGCGAAAAGCGTGACCTGGGTGTCGCCCGCGAGGCCCGCGGTCTCGATGACCACCTGGCGTACCGTGCCGTTGATGTCGAAGTACGCGAGGTCCGATTCCCCGGCGGCATGCAGCGAACGCCGCTGGGTCTCGCCGCTGCGGATGGCCTTCGCGTCGGCCGGGGTGTTGTCCGGCTCGAAGTCGTCCCCGGCGAGCACCGGCCGGACCTGCGACGTGAGCGACAACGCGATCGGGCCGGACTCGCCGCTGAAGCCGTCCACGGCGATCTGGTAGGCCGTTCCCGCCTGCGCGTCGAAAAGCACGCGGCTGGTGGCGTCCCCGTTCCCGTCGTCGTCCTGGGCGACCGGGGTCAGGGAACCCACGGCGGATCCGGTGTAGATCCCCAGCAGCGTGTCGAAGGGGGAACCGGCCGTGGTCACGGCGAAGGTCCCGCTGGACGGTGCGGTCCAGGTCCACCAGACGGAGCGTCCGCCGGCGTTCCCGGTGATCTGGGGTTCACCCGGCTCCCGACCGGCGCCCACGTTGCCGCCGGAGACGGTGACGTTGGTGCCTGCCAGGCTGATGCGGCCGGCGAAGAGGTCGTTGGACGGGACGGCTCCGTCCGCGGTGACGAGCAGCTCCAGGTCGAAGGTGCCGGATCCGGCGCCGAAGCCGTCGTTGCGTCCGTCGACGGCGACCTGGATCGGGACGCCGGCGGTGACGCGGAAGGCGAACACGGTGCCGCGGCCGACCGCGCTGCTGCCGGAGGCGACCTCGGTGAGCTGTCCCACCGCGGTGCCCGTGTACGCGGCGAGGAGCGGGGCGAATCCCGAATTGGTCAGGGTGACGCGGGCGGTTCCGCTGATGGGCGGGGTCCAGGTCCACCAGACGGAGCGTCCGCCGAGGTTGGCCGCGTGCTGGGGTTCGCCCTCCTCGCGCGTGGCGCCGACGTTCGTGGCCTGGATCTGGACCCGCGGGCCGGTGACCGCGAGGCGGTCGGCGAAACGGTCGTTCTGCGGTGCCGGCGGCGGGACGAACAGGCTGATCCCGAGACGGACCCGGCCGAAGGCGCCGCCCGCGCCGTCCACGGCGATGGCGTAGGTGGAGCCGGCGACGGCGTTGAACTCGGCGCGGCTCTGCGGGCCTTCGCCGCCGTCGTTGTCCGAGGCGACCGGGGTCAAAGAGGCCAGCGACGTGCCGGAGTAGACCGCGAGGGTGGTGTCGAAGTCGCTGCCGTCGGTGGTGAGGGTGGCGACGCCGGAGGCGGGAGCGGTCCAGGACCACCACACCGAGCGGCTGGCGGCGAGGCCCGCGTGGGCGGGTTCGCCGACTTCGGCGGTGGCGTTGGTGGAGGAGCCCAGCACCACTTCGTTGGTGCCGCTCACCGGGACACGGCTGGCGAAGCGGTCGTTGCCCGGCGACACCACGGAGACCGTCTGGTTCAGGGTCAGCCGGATGTCGCCATCGGCGCCCCCGTAGCCGTCCACCGCGATCTGGTAGGTCCGTCCCGAGATGGCGGTGAAGGAGACCCGGCTCGAGGTGCCGCTGCCTCCGTCGTCGTTGCTGGCGACCTGGGCGAGCGCATTGACCGCACTTCCGGTGTAGATGCCCAGGAGCGTGTCGAAGCTGCTGCCTTCCGTGTGGATCACCACCGGTCCGGCGGCCGGCGCGGTCCAACGCCACCAGACCGACCGGGTCGCCGCCGATCCGGCGTGGGAGGGTTCACCGGATTGCGAGGTCGCGCCGGTGTTGGCTCCGACGGTCTGTACGGAGGTGCCGTTGAGGACGGTGGCGGAGGCGAAGGCGTCGTTCAGGATCGGTCCGCGCACCTGGTAGACCACGGTGTTGGTCGTGGAGACCGAGCCCGGCGCGCTCGCCTCGAGGACGAGGTTCAGGAGCGTGTTGGTTCCCGGGAGGACGATCTCGGCCGAGTAGGTTCCGTCGGCTGCGGTGGCGTCGGGAGCCCGGCCGGTGTTGAGGAACCGGATTTCCGGGCGGCCGGCAATCCGCCCGATGACGGTTGCGTTGGTGACCGGGCCGTTGGCCACCACCTGGACGAAGAACGGCCGGGTGGTCCCGGTGTCGAGGCGCACGTTGCCCGCGGGGGAGACTGCGAGTTCGAGCAGGGGCTCCAGGTTGTCGGACAAGGCCCGGAAGGCGTTGACCCGTCCGCCCGTGGTGGTCTTGCCGCGAAGCGACGGGATCCGGACGACGCTGGACAGGATGCGCTGGCGGACGGCCTGGGCTCCGAGGTCGGGGAATTGGGCGAGGATCAGCGCGGCGATGCCCGAGACGTGGGGCGTGGCCATGCTGGTGCCATTGAACGAGGCGTAGGCCTGGTCGGAGTCCTTGATCGAGGAGTAGATCGCGACGCCGGGGGCCCCGACGTGCACCGAGGTGGCGCCGAAGTTGGAGAAGTCGGCCAGCTTGTCCTGGCGGTCGAGCGCGGCGACCGAGATCACGTTGTCCACCCGGAAGCTGGCCGGATAGGCGGGACCGGTGTCGTTGTTGTTGGACTCGTTGCCCGCGGCCGCGACGAACAGGACGCCCCGGGCCCGGGCCCGGTTGATCGAGTCCAGCACCGCCTGGCTGAAGGGTCCGCCACCCCAGCTGTTGCTCAGGATCCGGGCGCCCTTGCGGGTGGCGA
>CAIYXO010000446.1 GCA_903930165.1 uncultured Verrucomicrobiota bacterium
CCGGCCACCGCCGTGAAGCTCACGGAACTGGTGAGGTCGTTGGTGCTGACATCGTCGTTCGAACCCACCCGGACCAAGGCGTTCACCGCGGTGCCCGTGTAGACGGCCAGCACCGTGTCGAAGGAGCTGCCGGCGGTGATGAAGCGGACGTCACCGCCGACCTCCGCGGTCCAGCGCCACCATGCCGAGGCCAGGTTGGCGTTGTCGGCATGGCCCGGCTCCCCGACCTCATGGGTGTAGTTCGTGTTGGAGCCCACCGCGGAACCCGACCTGCCCGAGAGCACCACGGCGTTGGCGAAGCTGTCGTTGCCGGTCACCCCCTCCTGCCCCACCCAGTTCAGGAAGATCGCCCCTTCGGACTGCGTCCCCGCGGCGCTCCGGTAACCGTCCACCACGATGCGATAGGTCGTGCCGGCCACGGCGACGAACTCCAGCCGGCTGGTCAGGAGCTGGGAAGTGGCGTCGTCATTCTGGGCCACCGACGTCAGTGCGGTCACCGATGTACCGGTGTAGACCGCGAGCACGGTGTCGAAGGAACTGCCGGCGGTGTCGATCGTCACCGCCCCCGACGCGGGCGCGATCCAGTACCACCAGGCGGTCCGCTGGCCGACGTTGGCGGCCGGGGTGCCGGTGGACTGATGGGTCGGCTCGCCGGTTTCCCGGGTGTAGCCGACGTTGGTGCCATTGGCCTGCCCCCGGGCTCCGCGCAACACGGTCGCGTCGGCGAAACGGTCGTTGTTGGTCGGCGCACCGGTCGAGGTCCAGTTGAGCACCACCGCCCCCGCCTCGCCGCCGTACCCGTCCACCGCGATGCGGTAGGTGACACCCGCCGTCGCCGTGAACTGCACGCGGCTGGTGAGATTGCCGTTGGCCGCGTCGTCGTTCTCGCCGACCACGGTCAGCGAACCCAATGCCGTCCCCCGATAGACCCCGAGCAAGGTGTCGTACGAGCTGCCCGCGGTCGTGAAGGTCGCCGTACCGTTCGCCGGAGCGGTCCAGGAATACCAGAGCATCGCACCACCACCGTTGCCGGTGATCGTCGGTTCGCCCGATTGACGGCCGGCGTCGGTGCTGTCGTCGGTGACGGTTCCCGCTGCGCCCGTCAGGAGACGCGGCGTGGCGAACAGATCGTTGGTCGGCCCCGTCGGCGGCGGCGGTGGCGTCTCGTTCAACAGCCATGCGCGCACGTAGCGGAACGTGATCGAGAACCGTCCGAAGTCGTCGTTCTGCTGGGCAGGATCGGTGTTGGCGCAGGACGACGGGCCTCCGTACAGCTGTCCGATCACCTGCTTGCGGGCGTTGAAGATCGGTCCTCCCGAGCTGCCGGGCTCGGTCACGCCGCGGCCCGGGGTCCAGAGGATGTTCCAGAAGTTGGCGGTGGATTGCGCCGCATCCACCGTCCCGTGGCTGATCCGCTTGTAGTCGCCGTCCGGGTGGTGGATGCAGGTGATGTCCTCGCCGGCGGCCGGGCTGTCGATCGTCCAACCGGCATAGGTGACGCCCGCCGGAATGGAGCCGCGCAAACGCAGGAAGGAATGGTCGTTCTGGTCGGTTCCGGCCCCGCGGGCGCGACGCGAGAGGAGATCCGCGCCACCGCGGGTCCTCGGCACCGAGGCCGGATTCGGCTCGGCGCTGGTGCAGGTCGCGGTCTGGTACTGCCAATAGAACTCCAGGGTGTCGGCCTCCGACTGTCCGGTGATGCAATGGTTGGCAGTCAGGTAGTAGTTGCTGCCAGCCGCCGGGTTCTCGTCGTTGAGCAGGCAACCGGTGCAGAAGAGAGAACCGGCGGCGCTGACGGCGCCAATCCCGGAAACCGCGTTTCCGGTCTCCCCCCATTCGGTGAACTCGCAGGTGAAGTTGCGCTCGCAGGATCCGGCGCTCTTGGCCAGGTCCTCGCCGGGAGTCCGGTAGTTGTGGGTCAGTTCGCCGATCTCGAACCCGGCGTCCGGAGCGCCCCCGGGAACGACGGCCTCGACCACCACTTCGGAAGCGAAGACGGTCGACGACCAGAAGCTGTCGCGACCGCCGAGGTAGGCCGCGTCGAAGGGCCCCTCGACCCGGCTCGGGTCCGCGGCGTCATAGACGATGAGGTAGGCGCCCTTCGGGAGCCGGACCCCCGTGAAGTGGAGGCGCATGCCGAGGGCTCCGGCGGACTCGACCCGGCCAACCCAGACACGTGTTCCATCCAGCAACCGGACCCATTCGGAAGCCGCCGGGACCAGGCTTCCGACCGGGCGCTTGATTCCGATCCGTCGCGGCGCCTTGCCGTCATGCTTCTCCGACACCGTCTCGTCCTCCTCCCGCACTGAAACCAGGTCCGGCGCCGGCAGCCCCAGATGACGGGCGGGACGCAGTCCGTGCAGGCGGGCCTTGGACGGCGGAACGGTCGGAACCGGATCGGCGGTCTCCTTCACCCGCGCCGGCATGTCGGTCCGGGCCGCCGTCAGCGACATCGGAAGCAGAAGCCCGAACAGGAGCCAAGTGGCCGCAAGACGAAAGCGGGCCAGGAGGTTCGACCGACGGGAAGCGGAGGAATCGGGACCGTGCATGGAAAGAAGGCGGGGTAGGCGTGGCACGTGTAGGACCACAAAAGATGTGACACACCGTGTCCATGGGAACCGGGGAGCGGCAATCAGATAATCCGGTCCCGGAGCGCTCCCCGGCGGCGTACGGGGTTCGCCCCGTTGACGCAAGCCGCGGGGATCGTAGGGTGGCCTCCATGCTGACCCGGGCCCTTCCCCTCCTGATCCTCGGAATCCAACCTTGGCTCCATGCCGGCGACTGGCCCCGGTTCCGCGGACCGAGGGGAGACGGCATCTCCGACGAGAAGGAGTGGCTCG
>CAIYXO010000447.1 GCA_903930165.1 uncultured Verrucomicrobiota bacterium
CCGGAGGCGGTGCGGATCCGGTGTTCGAGGCGATGCTGGATCCGCCCGTTCCGGTGACCCTCGACCATGTCGGAGAACAGCCCGCGGTCCTCGGGGTGGATTCGCGCGAGCCATTCCTGGATCGAGGTCGCCGAGGCCGCCTCGATCCAGCCGAGCCGCTCGGCGATCCAGGTGCTCACCCGGAGCGTGCCGGTCTCGAGGTCGCACTGGAGAACGCCTTGGCTGGAGGCCCGGAGCGCCATGGCCAGGCATTGTTCCGAGTCCTCGAGGTCGCCGCGGGCCCGCTGGAGCTCCGCCTCGCGCGACTCCAGTTCGCGGGCCATCGAGTTCACGGAGCCGGCGATCTCGACGAGCTCCGGGGGACCGCCAAGCGGCGCCCGGGCGGCAAAGGATCCCCGGGAAAGGTGGGCGAGCGTCTCCTGGATGCGGCGGACCGGCCGGTGGACCTGCGCGACGAAGTACCACCAGACGAGAAGCGGTGCCACGAGGGCCAACCCTCCCATCCATGCGGCACTTCGGATCAGATTGGCCCGTTCGGCACGCTTCAGCTCCACCAGGTCGAAGAGCATGACGACCGTCCAGGGATTCCCTTTCGACAGGCCGGGCAGCTCCACCGGCGCAGCGCCACCCACCGCCTCGCCCTGGAAAAGGATGGAAACGGCGGCGGATCCGGACCCGCGCGATCGCGTGACCAGGTTGGTGAAGGAAGCCAGCCATCCCGAGGCCTCCTTCTCGGAGAGGGGCCCCGCGGCATCCGACGCGTGGACCACATGCCCGCCGTCATCGAGAAGCGCCGCGAAGCGGAACTGGGGGACGTTGCCGAGGCCCTCGAAGTAGCTGCGGGTGACTCGGGGACTGCCTTCGCCGATGCCGGCGCGGGTGAAGACGGCCCCGATCTCGGTGAACGCGGAGACCCGACGCAGCATGAGGGACTCGATCGCCGCGGAGGTGTTCCACTCGCTGTGGAACACCGCGAAGGCGGTGAGGCAGAGCGCCAGGAGCCCAAGCAGGCCCGGGACCATCGCCCGCAATGGAAGCTTGGTGAACATCGACAGCATCATCCCCTTTGCCCGCGCCTGCGGAAACACCCTCGCGGGATCGCCGGTCGGGTCAAGTGCGCTCAGGCGGAACGGCCGGGCCAGAGCAGCTCCGGCGGAGCCTTCTCGATGTTCCGGGCGAACTCCTCCGGATACGGGACGGACCGGAACGAGCCGTCCGTTCCGCGCTGCACACACACGGCCGCGACGTGTCCCACCGCCACCTCCTCCACGGGCCCGGGCTCGATCCGGCGGAACCGGATCTGGAGGTTCAGCACCTTCTCCCTCTTCTCCTTCACCAGCAGATGCATCTCCACCACGTCCTCGAACCGGAGCGGACGCAGGTAGTCGCAGTCCGCGTGGACCCGCGGCAGCCCCATCGGCGCCTGGAAGCCCCGCAGCAGCACGGACTGACCGAAGGACCGGTAGAAGGCCCCCTCGACGGTCTCCATGTAACGGAAGAAGTTGGAGAAGTGGACGATGCCGGCGAGGTCGGTCTCGTGGAACTCGACCCGCCGCGTGGCCCGGAACTCGTACGGCATGGCGGTCAGGTTCCCGCGGCACGGACTCCCCGCCAATCCCGAATGCGCCGCGCCGGTACCAAGTCCCCTTCTCAGCCGGGGACCCGGGCCGGGTCCGGCCGACCGAGCAGGGAATCGACGGCCCCGATCACTTCCCGGGCCATGACGCCGTCGGAGAATCCCCTCTCCACTCCCAACCTTCCGGCCATGCCGAGTGCGCGGGCGCGGGCGGGATCCAGCAGCAGAACCTCGATCGCATCCGCGAGGGTGTCCGCCCCGCCGGGTTCGCAGAGAACGCCGCCTCCCGCCCTTCCGATGATCTCCCGGAATCCGCACACGTCCGGCTGCACGACCGGGGTGCCTGCGGCCATGGATTCCACCAGGTACAGCCCGAAGGCCTCGCTGAACCGTGCCGGAACCGACAGCACGTCCAAGGATGCGAGGAAGGCCACCTTCTCGTCCCGCGACACGTTGGGATGGAACGTCGCTTCACCAGCAAGGCCGGCGGCCGCAAGTCGGGCGCGTTGAGAGTCGACGAAGGGCTGGTCGCCCGGACCGCAGCCGCCGCCGACCTTCAGCCGGAGTCCGCCCACACGACCGCGGCGACGGATCTCGATGAAGGCGTCCACGAGCGTATCCAGCCCCTTCTCCGGACACATGCGCGCGAAGAATCCCAAGACCGGCGGGGTTCCCGAGACCCGCTCCCGAGGAAGGTCGCGGTAGCCGTCCAAAGAGATGCCGCTGGGGGCGACCCGGACCCGCTCCGGAGGCAGCCGGAGACGCGATGCCATGCGGTCGGCGAAATAGCGGGTCGGCGCGATCCATCCGTCGACGTCCACGGCCCTCTCCGCGAGCAGCCGCCAGGACTCCGAACGGAACGGCTCCGGCAGCGTGTCGAGGAACGACTCCTCGCTCTGGAGGAAGCAGACCACCTTGGTTCCAAGACCCGAACGCATTCTCCGGGCGAGGCCGGCCAGCAGCG
>CAIYXO010000448.1 GCA_903930165.1 uncultured Verrucomicrobiota bacterium
GGCCGACGGGAGTGGGGTGCGGAAGGGTTGAAAGGAGGGGGCGTTGAACGGTCGAGGGGCTGAAGGGTTGAAGGGGATGGGTGAAGGCATCGCAGAATGCCTGGCGGCGACGGGCCGGTCTCTCCCACGGACAACAATCCACGGCCGACGGACTCTCTGGCACCGAACCTGTTAAGCCACGTCCATGACCCTCCGATGCCCTGGTCGCTCGGCCCGAGGATTCTCCCTCGTGGAACTGCTCGCCGTGATCGTCGTCGGAGGGCTCTTGGTGATTCAGGTGTCGCAGACGTTTGGCAAGACCAAGAAAGGAAGTCCCCGCATCGCCTGCGTCAACCGCCTGAAGCAGATCGGAATCGCCTTCCGGACCTACGCGGTGGACTACCAAGGCGCCTACCCGTGGATGGAGTCAAAGGCCGGGGAGAATGGTGCCAACATCCTTCAACCCGTGGTGCCGTTCACCAACCAGGTTTCCTCAGATCTGCTCGGGCTGTTCCTGTCCGTGAGCAACGAGCTTTCAACGCCGAAGATCTTGGTGTGCCCCACTGATCTCCGTCCGGGTTTGGCGACAAACCGCTGGGATTACGTGGCGACCCATCCGCGCAGCGGCCACCGGAACCTGAGCTACTTCGTCGGGCTCGGTTCCAGCGAGGAGAAGCCGGAGTCCATCCTCGCCGGGGACCGGAACCTCACCAATGACCCGACCCAGGGTCCTTGTTGGCAATACGTGGTGGAGACGACACCGGCGTGGGTGCCTGGTCGCGATCCCAAGGCTTTCCGTTCGCTGGGATTCGATGCCCGGACGATGCACCGCGGTGGTGGCAACATCCTGTGGGGCGACGGCAGCGTGCAGCTGGTCTCGAATGGCCGCCTGAGGGATGCGCTGGTTGCCTCCTCGAAAGTCGCGGCGCCCGCGTGGCTCATGCCGGTGGATCATTGAGGAATGCCGCAGGTACGACGGTTGAAGGGTGGAATCGTTGAAGGGTCGAGGGGCTGAAGGGTTGAAGGGGATGGGTGAAGGCATCGCAGAATGCCTGGCGGCGACGGGCCGGTCTCTCCCACGGACAACAATCCACGGACCACGGACAAACTTGTCCCCCCGCCCCGCTTCGTGATGGTTTCCACACATGTCCTCCGCCCCGACTCCGATGCCGCGGTTCCTGGCGACAGGGTTCCTCGGCCTCGCCGCCGCCGTCGTCGTCTCGGTCGCCGAACCGGGTCCGCTGCCGGTCGGTTCCCATCGTGCGAAGCGATCCGTCGACGACGAACCCTTCTTCCAGGAGGTCCGGCGGCCCGTCGCGGACACGACTCCCCTGAAGACCGTGGTCGTCGGCCCCGACCGTCACGCGTGGGCCGGCGGCGATGCGGGTCTCTTCCGGCTCGATGGAGCGCGGCTCGTGAAGGAGGACGCACCCGAAGGTCCGGTGCGACGACTGGTCATCGCGGACGGACGGCTTTGGGCGATCACGGGTTCCGGACTGCATCGGCGCGACGCCGGCGGTTGGACGACGATCTCGAAGGAGCCGGTGGCCGACGTCTCGGCGTTCCGGGGTGAGGTGTGGGCGGCCGCCGGTCCACGGCTGTTCCGCGTGAAGGACGATGGGCTCGAACCGGCCACGACCAACGCCGCCCGCTTCGGAATCACGCGGCTCGTCCCACACCAGGGCACGCTCTGGGTCCACGGACCGGGCCGGCTGGCGCCGTTCGCCGCGGGGCGGTTCGGCGGGCTCGATGCCTACACCTGGCCGTCGGACCAGGCGTGGGACTGGGGCACGTTGCCGTCGCCGGTCACGCGGGACGTCCTGTCGCTCGACGCGACGCTGTGGATCGCAACGGACCGTGGACTCGGCGAGCTGCGCGGGATGTCGTTGATGGCGCTGAAGGGCGATCGCGGCCTGCCGTTCGAGGACACGACCTGCCTGGCGCGTGGCTTCGACGACGACCTCTGGATCGGGACGACCCACGGCGCGATCCGGCGTGCGGAGGACGGCTGGCGCTACTACGCCGGTCAACGCTGGCTGCCGGGCGACCGTGTGGAGGCGATCGCGGTGGATCCCGTGGGCCGCTGCGTGTACGTGGCCACCGACCATGGGCTCGGCGTGATCGACCACGTTCCGATGACGCTCGAGGCGAAGGCGGCGTACTACGAACGTCACCTGGAGGCCTGGGGACAGAAGCGGCTGGGCTTCGTCCACAAGCTGGAGTGGGACGCGGCGCGGAAGGAGTACGTCCGCGAGGTCAGCGACAACGACGGCGGCTACTCCGGCAACTTCCTCGCCGCCGAGGTGTACCGGTACGCGGCGACCGGCGAACCGGCTGCGCGGCGCGAGGCGACGAACACCTTCCATGCGATACGCTGGCTGGAGGCGATGACCGGCATCCCCGGCTTCCCGGCGCGGTCGGTCTGGGCGAAGGGCGAGACCGGCCACCAGGCCGGCCACGGTTCGGGCGGCTACGCGGCCGAGTGGCATGACACGGCGGACGGCCGCTTCGAGTGGAAGGGCGACACCTCGAGCGACGAGCTGTGCTCGCAGTTCTACTCGGTGGGTCTGTTCCTCGAGTTGGCGGCGGAGGGCGCGGAGAAGGCGCAGGCCCGGGACCACCTCGCGCGGATCGCACGACATCTGATCAGGCACCGCTGGACC
>CAIYXO010000449.1 GCA_903930165.1 uncultured Verrucomicrobiota bacterium
CCCCGACGGGGCGGAAGGCGACAGCCCGGGGCAAAGCCCCGGGTTGTCGATCCAGAATGGGTTCTGAGCCCTGAAAGGGCGGAACTGGGGCGGCCACTTGGCGTTGTGGGCCGATCCGTTTTGCGTGGTTCGCCATGGCGGCGCCCCTTCAGGGCTGCCGAAACCAAGAGGTCCGGGAAACCCAAGGCGTTGCCTTGGGCTTTCCCGTCATGCCCCTTCAGGGGCTTGAAGAAGGGCGGCTCCGCCGGATGAGAAGATTGTCGGACCGCAGCCTGGCGGCCGCGGCTACCTGGAAACGATGGATCGCCAGCTCAGCTCAGCTTCCAGTTCCCGCGCATGGGCTGGCTGATGTAGGAGTTCGCCTCCTTGTCGTCCACGAAGCGCTGCTTCTTCGGATCGAACCGCAGCGGACGTCCGGTCTGGAGGGAGATCTTGGCGAGGTTGATCAACGTGCAGGAACGGTGGCCGTTCACTTCGTTCAGGGCGAACCGGCTCCGCGTCCGCACCGCCTCCACGAAGTCGGTGACCATCGGCTCCGGATCGGCCAGCGCCGCCAGCTTGCGCTGGAAGTCGGGGATGTCGGTCTTCATGCCCTTGAGGATGCGTCCCTTCGAGCCCTCGATGAACGCCGCCTGCTTGTCGCGGTTGTCGCCGTCCAGGATGATCTCGGTGCCATCCCGGTACTTCATCCGGATGTAGCGGAAGGTGCCGACGGCGTCCTTGTCCTGCGGCGGCGCGTCGGACTCGATCTCGACCGGGCTCTCGTCGTCCTTGCCCAGGACGTACTGCACGGGATCCAGGTAGTGCTGGCCCATGTCGCCGAGCCCGCCTCCGTCGTAGTCCCAGTAGCCGCGGAAGGTGCCGTGCACGCGGTGCGGGTGATACGGCTTCACCGGGGCCGGCCCGAGCCACATGTCGTAGTCCAGTTCCGGAGGCGCCGCCTGCACCTTCAGGTCGGTGCGGCCGACCCAGTAGAACTTCCAGTCGAAGCCGGTCGACGCGTTCAGGGTCACCTTCAACGGACCGTCGCCCAGCATCCCGTGCATCACCGCCTTCCGGATGTCCTTCACCGGCACGCCCATGCCGTAGAAGTTGTCCTGGAACCGGAACCAGGTGTTCAGGCGGAAGATCCGCTTGTGCTTCTTCACCGCGGCGACCACGGCCTCGCCTTCCGCGATCGTCCGCGTCATCGGCTTCTCGCACCAGATGTCCTTCCCCGCCTTGGCCGCGGCGATGGAGATGATGGCGTGCCAGTGCGGCGGCGTGGGGATGTGGACGATGTCGATGTCCTTCCGGGCGAGGACGTCGCGGAAGTCCTTGTAGCCCCGGCAGTCGGGTCCGCCCGCGGCGACGGCGTCGGCGAGGTGCTTGGCGTCGACGTCACAGACCGCGAGCAGCTTGCAGGCGGTGTTGATGGACTTCACGTGTCCCATGCCCATTCCGCCGGTGCCGATGACCGCACGGGTGAGGATCTCGCTGGGAGGCGTGTGCCCCGGACCGCCGAGGACGTGCCGCGGGACGATGGCGACCGTGGCCATGGCGGCGATGGAGCTCTGGAGGAATGAACGACGTGTCAGCGGATTGCGGGTGTTCATGGAATGAGGGTTTCGGGTGGGAAAGCGGGGAGCAGGGAGCTGCGAGCGGGGAGGGGGAGCGGGAAGCCGATCACGAATCGGGAATCGCGAATCACGAATCGCTTGGCGTCTTGGCGCCTTTGCGTGAGGTCCGTCCGGTTCCCCTTCACGCGAGGATCTCCTTCACCACCTCGCCGCGGACGTCGGTGAGGCGGATGTCGCGGCCGCCGAAGCGGTACGTGAGGCGTTCGTGGTCGATGCCCATCAGGTGGAGCACCGTGGCGTGCAGGTCGTGCATCTCGAGGCGGTTCTCCACGGCCTTGTAGCCCCAGTCGTCGGTGGCGCCGTAGGCCATGCCGCCCTTCACGCCGCCGCCGGCCATCCAGACGGTGAACGCGTACTCGTTGTGGTCGCGTCCATCGCTGCCCTGTGCGAACGGCGTGCGTCCGAACTCGCCCGCCCACAAGACCAGCGTCTCGTCGAGCAGGCCGCGGGACTTCAGGTCCGCGAGCAGGCCGGCGATGGGCTGGTCCACGGCCAGGGCGTTCTGTCCGTGGTTCTTCACCAGGCCGCCGTGGGCGTCCCAGCGGCTGTAGCCGTCCACCATCGGGACCGTGAGCTCCACGAAGCGCACGCCGCGTTCGACCATGCGGCGGGCGAGCAGGCATTGGCGGCCGTAGGTTCGGGTGTGCTCGAACGGCGCGTCGAGGCCGTAGAGCCGGCGCGTGGCCTCGGACTCGCCCCGGATCTCGAGCAGCTCGGGCACGGTCGTCTGCATGCGCGCGGCGAGCTCGTGGTTGGCGATGGCGGATTCCAGGGCCCCGTCGCCGCCCGAGGCCTCGAGTCCGCGGGCGTTCAGGCGTCGGACGAGGCGGCGTTTCGCCTCCTGCAGGGCGGGGTCGTTGTCCCCGGGGGCGACGTTCGCGAGCGGCGTCCCGAGGGCGTTGAGCAGCGAGCCCTGGTAGGTCGCCGGCAGGAACCCGCTGCCGAAGTTGTCGAGGCCGCCCGACGGTATCTGGCCGCCGTTGAGCACCACGTAGCCGGGAAGGTCGTCGTTCGGGCTGCCGAGCCCGTAGGTGACCCAGGCGCCCAGGCTGGGACGGCCCTGGAGTCCGGTGCCGCTGTGGAGGAAGTAGTTCGCGCTCGTGTGCTCGGGGAACGCCGAGGTCATCGAACGGATCACGCAGAGGTCGTCCGCATGCCGCGCCACGTGGGGGAAGAGACCGCTGACCCACAGGCCGCTCGAGCCGTGTTGGCTGAATTCCCACGGCGACTTCATCACCGTGCCCACGTTCTCGAACTGGGTCTTCTCGAGGCGGCCGATGGCCTTGCGTGGATCCTCCCCGTGGTGCCGCGCCAGCAGGGGCTTGTGGTCGAAGGAGTCGACCTGCGAGACGGCGCCTTCCATGAAGAGGAAGATCACGTTCTTCGCGCGCGGACGGAACATCGGGGGACGCGGACGCGATGCCGGGGCCGGTGCGGCGAGCAGGGCCGCGGGTCCGCCCAGGAGCGAGGCCAAGGCCAGCGACCCGAATCCGTTCGAGGCCCGGCGCAGCATCTCGCGGCGGTCGATCCGCGGGTCGAGGAACAGGGGGTTGCGGGCGCCGGGCTTCACGGGATGTAGATGAACTCGTTGGCGTTGAGCAGCACGTGCCCCAGGTCGGCCCAGGTCCCGACGCCGTCGGTCTCGCCCGGATGGAAGGCGTTGAACTCGTCCAGCGCCTCCGTGCACTCCGCGACCTCGGCGTCGTTGGGCAGGCGTCCGAAGGCGCATTCGAAGAGCCACGCGATGCGCTCGCGCCGGTCCGCCCTGGGCAGATCCCGCAGCAGCCGCTCGGCCCACACGCGGGACTGCTGGCGGAAGAACGGGTCGTTCATCCGCGCCAGGGCCTGCGCGGGAACGTTGGTCACGTTGCGCCGGCCCACGGTGCTGAACGGCGTGGGGCCGTCGAAGGCGAGCTGGGTCGGCGGCAGGAAGTTCCGGCGCACCGCGGTGTACAGGCTGCGGCGCCCGTCGCCGTCCAGCGGACCGCTCTTGTCGGGACGTCCGCGTCCGACGACGAACTCGTCGAGGTACACTGGCACCGGAGGGCCGCCGAGCGCCGGGTTGAACCGACCGGACACCACCAGCAGCGAATCGCGGATGGCCTCGGCTTCGAGCCTGCGGACCGGCCGGCGCGTCCAGAGGGCGTTCGATGGATCCGTCTCCAGGGCCTTCGGATCGGCCGGGCCCGCCGCGAGCGAAAAGGCGCGCGTCAGCACGAGGCTCCGAAGCAGTCGCTTCACCGACCAGGCGTCCTCGTGGGAGAAGCGATACGCCAGGTGGTCGAGCAGTTCCGGATGGGTCGGCGCCTCGCCGAGCGCACCGAAGTTGTCGACGGTCGGGACGAGGCCGCGTCCGAAGACGTGGTGCCAGACGCGGTTGACCATGACCCGCGCGGTGAGCGGCGAGTCGGGCGAGGCGAGCCGTCGCGCCAGTTCGAGCCGGCCGCTGCCGTCCGCAGGCCGGATGCGGTCGGCGTCGGGGAACGCCGACGGCAGTCCGCGCGGGGCCGGGGCGCCAGGTTTGGACGGCTTGCCGCGGACCAGAACGAACTCGTCGACGCCGGTGCCGTCGTACAGGGCCACCGCCGTGCGGGATTCCCAGCGGACGCGGGACGCGAGCGCGGCCTCCGCGGCCGTCAGGGAACGCGAAGCGGGAAGTCCGGCCGGGTCGATCCCGAAGGCGTCGGCGTTGCGAACCAGCCAGTCGGCGACGGTCGCCACGCCTTCCTCGGCGGGCAGCGGCGCACCCAGCGCCAGCCACCGGGCCGCCTTCGACGCCTCGCTTTCCAGGGCCTTGGCGAACTCCGCGGCGGTGCGGGCCTTGGCGAGGGCCGGCGGCAACGGATCCGCGGATCCGGCGGGCGGCGTCGCCTCGGACTCCACGACCTCGAGGATCTCCAACGGCGCATCGCCATCGGGACCGAACTCGATGTGGACGCGGTGGCCCGAATACGGGGTGAGATCGTGCGTGACCCAGACCGGCGCGTCGGCGGTGCCGGTGTCGTAGGACCGCGTGAGCACGCCATGGAGCGGGCCGTCCAGCATGATGTGCGAATCGACGGCGGCGTAGACCTTCGTCCGTCCCCGGATCCGGTAGTGGAGTCGGCCCCCTTCCAGCGTGAAGGTCGGCGTCCGCAGCATCCGTCCCGCCCGTCCGGTGGCGCCGAGGCGGCCTGAGTCGTCCTCGTTGCCCGCGGCGTTCCGCAGCCGGTTCCAGAAGGGATCCCTCCGCGCGGCCCCGTGCGTGGCGATGCCGCCCAGCCCGCCGCGGCCGTCTGCCCACGGCAAAAGGGAGCCGACCGGCACGGGACCGGACCCGAAGGCCTCGCCGTCGGCCTTCCACGGCTGGAGACCTTCCCGCGTGAAGTCCGCGACGATCCGCGGGCCGGGAAGGGTGGGAGTTGCTGGAACGGATGGAGACGCGGTGCCGTCGCGCAGTCCGAGAAGGACGCGCAGGGGATCGGCGGCCGCGTGTGCGCGGTTGGTGGACTGGGCCGCGGCGGCGAGCCGTTCGGCCCAACGGTTCGTCGTCCCCGGCGGCGTGCCGCGAAGGAGGGCTTCCGCAAGACCGTGGATCCCCGGCTGCAGGGCCTCGCCGAGCTGGCGGGCCGCCTGCGGCAGGTGTTCGCGGCGGAGCGTGGCCAGTTCGATGCCGGCGAGACGGTTGTTCTCGGAGGCCTCGAACCGGACCTGACGGAAACTCGAGCTCAGGAAGTACCCGACCACGCCGTAGTAGTCGTCCGTCCGGATCGGGTCGAACTTGTGGTCGTGGCAGCGTGCGCAGGAGAGCGTCAGTCCCAGGAAGCTCTTCGAAAGCACGTCCACCTTGTTGTCCAGGCGCTCGCACTCGTCCTGCCGGATGTCCACCGGCGAGTGGTTCTCCTCGCCGAGGAACGCCCAACCGGTGCCGAGGACCGACTCGTCGATGTCGGTTCCCGGCCGGAACCGCGGCCGCGGCAGGAGGTCGCCGGCGAGGTGTTCGACGAGGAAGCGGTCGTAGGGCAGGTCGGCGTTGAACGCGCGGACGAGGTAGTCGCGGTAGTGCCACGCGTTCGCGATCGGATAGTCGCTCTCGTGGCCCCGCGTCTCGGCGTAGCGCATGAGATCCATCCAGTGGCGGGCCCAGCGTTCCCCGAAGTGCGGCGAGGCCAAGAGCCGTTCCACCACCCGCTCACGCGCCCCCGGCGCCGTGTCGTCGACGAAGGCCCGGATCTCGTCGCGGGTCGGAGGCAGGCCCGTCAGGACGAAGGAGACGCGCCGCAGCCAGGCGCGGTCGTCGACGGCCGGTGCGGCGGCGAGACCCGCCTCCTCCTGGCGCCGGCGCAGGAACCGGTCGATCGGGTTGCCGGACCACGCCGCGTCCCGGACGGGCGGGATCTCCTGCCTCTCGGGCGCCCGCCACAGCCAGGCCTGGGCCTGCTTTCGGGATTCCAGGTCGAATGCTGGACGGGTCTCCGCCGCCGCCCCAAGCGTCCATGCCATCGACACCGCCGCCATGGTGCGGAATAGAGGGTGGCCGGGGCGGTTCATGGGACACGAAAACGATGCGCCGCAGACGGACGTCGGGGAAGCCGTTTCCCTTCAGGTCGACCTCCGAAAACGCCTCGGCAGTTTCCGACCTGCTTCCGTGCCTTCAATTTCCTTGGGGCCGGATCCTCTTGGGCGGAGGATCCCGATCCCTTCCTTCACGTGAAACACCCCGCCCTCCTCCTGATCGGCGCCCTCCTCGGCACCTTGGCCCCGCTTCGCGCCGCCGAAGCGGCGATCCGACACTCCTACCTCGTCCTCGGCGGACGGACCGCGATCGTCGCAGAGGACGGCTCGGTCTCCTGGGAGTACAAGGGCGGCTCCCGCGACGGCTTCGTCCTTCCCGGCGGCAACGTCCTCGTCGCCTGGTCCGACCGGGTGGAGGAGGTCACGCCGGCGAAGCAGGTGGTCTTCTCATACGTCCGGAGCCCGGAGAACGCCGAGATCGGCACCACGCAGCGGCTGTACGACGGCACGACGCTCGTCACGGAACTCGGGAAGTCGCCGCGTCTGCTGCGTGTCGACGCCCAGGGCGCCGTGGTGGCCTCGACGCCACTGCAGCCGGAGACCGACAACGCGCACATGCAGACCCGGATGGCGCGCCAACTGCGCAACGGCAACCTCCTCGTCCCGCACCTGCTGGCGTTCGCGGTGAAGGAGTACACGCCCGAGGGGCGCGTGGTCCGGACGTTGCAGACCGACCTGCCCGGGCTCGGCGGCCGCGCGGCGGAGAACTGGCCGTTCACGGCCATCCGGCTCGACGACGGCCACACGGTCGTCTCGCTGACCCACGGGAACCAGGTGGTGGAGTTCGACGGGGCCGGCGCCGTGGTCTGGAAGGTGACCAACGCGGAGGTCGGCGGGCTGTTCCAGGATCCCTGCGGCGCGCAGCGTCTCGCCAACGGCAACACCGTGGTCGGCAGCCACGCCGCGATGAAGGGCGTCTCGATGGTCGAGGTGACCCCGGCGAAGAAGATCGTCTGGACGAGCGACCATCCTGCCGCCGCGGGCGTGCACTCCTTCCAGATCCTGACCACCAACGGCCGTTCCGAACCCGGCCAGCCACAGAAGTAGTCCCGCGGCCGGTCATCGGAATCGAATTTGCCCCGCTCCGATGCGTCGCCACCTTTGAATCACATGTCGTCCAAACTCCTCGGCCCCGTCGCCGCGCTCCTCATCCTCCTCCCGTCGCCAGGTCGGGCCGAGGAGACGAATCCGACGAAGCCGTCCGCCCCGGCCCCTGCGGCCCCGGCGGCCTCCGCGGCGACTTCAGCCCCGGTCCTGCTTGCCTTGACCAACGCCGTGGCGCTGGTGCCACCGTCCGGCGGTTGGCTGCTGCCGGACGATGCGGAGAAGGCCTACGACGAGCTGGACAAGGCCAACCGGGTGCCGCCGGCCCCGGCCGAGTGGAACACCACGCCGCCCACAGAGGAGCAGCGGAAGGAGTTCCGGAAGTCGCTGTCGGTCGCCGCGGGACAGGCCGCGGACAAGGCGAAGGAGTTCGCGCTTCGTTTCCCGTCCCATCGCAACGCGAAGTTCGCGAATTCGATCCACCGTGAGCTGCTCAAGGCCGCGATCCAGCTCGGCGCCGAGAACCGCATCGCGGAACTCGAGGCGCTCGGGCCCGAGGAGGCCAACCCCGTCCTTTCGCCGGCCCCGAGCGCGTTCCAACTGAAGATGCAGGCGGCCGTGGCCAAGGCCCAGTCCATGCAGTCCAAGGGGCTCGAGGGCGTCCTCGATACCTTCGAGGCGGAACTGCGCCTGATACGGAAGGAATACCCCGATGAGCAGGCCGTCTATTCGGCCATGATGGAGATCGTGCGTCTGGGCACGCCCAAGCGGGCCCGGCCCCTTGTCGAGGAGATCCTGCAGGCCACCAACGCGCATCCGGTCCTCCGGTTGCAGGCCAAGATGGCCAAATCGCGGTTCGAACGGCTCGACAAGCCCTTCGACCTCGAGTTCACCGCGCTCGACGGACGCAAGGTCAAGGTCTCCGACCTCCGCGGCAAGGTGGTGCTGCTCGACTTCTGGGCGACCTGGTGTCCGCCCTGCGTCGCCTCTGTCCCCGAACTCATCGCCCTGCACAAGCGCCTCCAGCCCCAAGGACTCGAGATCGTCGGGATCAGCGCCGACGAGGATCAGGGCGAGTTGAAGTCGTTCGTGAAGCGGGCCGGCATGTCCTGGCCCCAGTATTTCGATCCGGCCGGACGCGAGAGCCGCATGCTCGAGGACCTCGGCATCGTCCAGTATCCCACCATGTGGCTGGTGGACCGGAAGGGCATCCTGCGCGACCTCGACGCGCATCCCGACACGGCCAAGAAGATCGAGGCCCTGCTCGCCGAGAAGTAGCCGGCCGGCCGGGTCTTCAGCCAACGATTCGGCCCGGGCAAAGACCGACCTCACACCAGTTCTCCAGGAAGCCTGCGAGGCGCCGGATCCGGGACCGAAAAGGCGATCACCATCCGGTGTCCGGTCCTGCTGCGGAAAACCAGCGGTTTCCTCCCCGCTCCTCGGCGGCTTTGCGGCTTTGCGTGCCGATCCCTGCTGCACCGTTGGCTCAGGCCAGGATGCCCTTCACCACGTTCCCGGCCACGTCGGTGAGACGGAAGTCGCGGCCGGCGTGGCGGTAGGTGAGGCGTTCGTGGTCCAGCCCCATCAGGTGCAGGATGGTGGCGTGGAAGTCGTGGACGTGGACGCCGTCCTTCGCCACGCGGATGCCGTGTTCGTCGGATTCACCGTACACCGTCCCAGGCCGTATGCCGGCGCCGGCCAGCCAGCTGGAGAAGACCCAGTGGTGGTGCTCCCGCCCCTTCGCCTCCGCGGCGGCGTTGAAGGGTGTCCGGCCGAACTCCGTGGTCCACACCACCAGCGTGTCTTCCAGCATCCCACGCCGCTTCAGGTCCTGCAGGAGGCCGGCGATCGGCTTGTCCACGTTCCGGGCCAGCGGGGTGTGGGTGAGCATGTCGCCGTGCGCGTCCCAGTTGTCGGAGGATCCCACGTCGATCAGTTCGACGAACCGCACCCCCCGCTCGGACAGCCTCCGGGCCACCAGGCACTGCCAGGCGAAGCCCTGCGTGCTCCCGCGCTGCAACCCGTACATCTCCAGCGTCTCGTCGCTCTCCTTCGACAGGTCGAACAGCTCGGGCATCTCCATCTGCATGCCGAACGCGGTCTCGAAGGAGCGCATCCGCGCCTGCAGCAGCGGATCGGAGTCCCGCGGCGCCAGGTGCGCGCGGTTCATCGCCGACATCGCCTCCAGCTCCATCCGCTGGAGTTCCTCCGAGGCCGAACGCCGACGCAGGTTCGCCACCGGCTCGGCTCCCGGCATCACGAGGGTTCCCTGGTGCGATCCCGGCAGGAAGTCGCTGCCCCACACCTGGCTTCCCGCGTACGGCGACTTCGGCGCGATGACCACGAACGACGGGAGGTTCCGGTTCTCCGAGCCGAGCCCGTAGCTCACCCACGAACCGATGCTCGGTCTCGCGAAGGTGAACGAGCCGGTGTGGATCCCCAGCGTCGCCTCGTAGTGGTTCGTGTGGTCCGAGGTCATCGACCGGATCAGGCACAGGTCGTCCACGCAGCCGGCCATGTGCGGGAACAGCGCGCTGACCTCCGTCCCGCACCGCCCGTGGCGCGCGAACTCCCACTGCGGCCGCTTCACGAACATCCGGAAGTCGCCCTTCCGGCCCTGGAACTCGTCCACGGAGACCGTCTTCCCGGCGTCGGCGAACAGGCGCGGCTTCGGGTCCCAGGCATCCACGTGCGACACGCCGCCGCTCATGTAGAGGAAGATCACCCGCTTCGCCTTCGGCGCATGGTGTGCGGCCCGCGGCTGCAGCGGATCGCGCGGACCGTCCTCGGCCAGCAGCTGCGAGACGACGCCGGGGAACAGCGACGATCCGGCGACGAGCGAGCGCACGAAGGAGCGGCGTCCCGGATCGAAGGCCCTGTGGTTGCGTGTCATTTCCCGGTGTCTCCCTTTTCAGTCCACGGTGAGGAACTCGTTCGCGCCGTACAGGACCCGGGCCCAGGCGGCGAGTGCTTCCCGCGCCGGCTCCGCCGTTCCCGCGTCCAGCCGCCGACGGTAGCCATCCACGAACGCCGCCGCGCGGCGTGCCTCGTCCTCCGACGGATCCCGCCCCAGGACCGCCCGGAAGAGGCCCGTCACCGGGTCGCCGCCGGCCGCCTGCGTCCGCGCGGCGAGCGCCGCGGCATTGTCGTGGACGAACGGGTCGTTCAGGAAGAACAGCGCCTGCGTGGGCACCGTGCTGGTCCGCCGCTCCGGCGTGCTGCCGTTCGGGTCCGCCCCGTCGAACAGGGCGAGGAACCCATGTCGCCGGATCCGCTGCGTCATCAGGTAGAGGCTCCGCCGCGTGTGCTCGTACTGGCCGAGATACGGTCCGTGCTGGGTGTAGCCCCAGGTGGTCGGCGACGGGAACGGATGCCCCGTGCCCGGGCTTTCGTCGAGGCGCCCCGAGGTGAGGAGCAGGGCGTCGCGGACCTCCTCCGCGGTCAGACGTCGCCGTGGAAACGGGGAGAAGGACTCCGCCGCGGCCACCGCCACGAACGTGGGTGCGGACTCCTGCCCGGCCGGCGCGCAGGCCGGGCATTCCGGACCTGAAGTCGGGGACGGTGCGGCGTCCGTCCCGGAGGTTGCCGCGCTGCGCTGACGGTAGGTCGCGCTGTTCACGATCAGCCGGTGCATCGCCTTCAGGGACCAGCCGGACCGACGGAACTCGGTCGCGAGGTGGTCCAGCAGCTCCGGGTGACTCGGACGTTGTCCGCGCGTCCCGAAGTCGTTCGGCGTCCGCACGAGGCCGGTCCCGAAGTGGCCGAGCCACAGCCGATTCGCCATCACGCGGGCCGTGAGCGGATTCTCCGGCGAGGCGAGCCATTCGGCCAGCTCGCGGCGTCCGCTGCCACGGAGCCCCTCCGGCAGCACCCCGCCGCCGGCCGCCGGCAGCAACGAGCGGGGGGTGGTCCCGCCCGGACGGTCCGGTTCGCCGCGCAGCTGGATGCGGGCGTCCCGTGGAGTGCCCTCGGTGACGGCGTACGCCATCGGGAAGGGGCCCTCGACGAGCCGACGTTCCATCTCCTGACGCAGTTCGGTCGCCTCGCGATCGAAGTCCGCCACGCGTCCCCGCAGCTCGGCCACCCTCCGGCGCCGTTCCAATCGGACGTCGGCCAGCTCCGCCGCGGCCACGGCGGTGACGGACGGCAGCGGCGTGGGACGCACGAAGAAGTTGTCCACGTCGATGGCCGGCCGGACGCCGCCGCGATGCCCGTAGCTGTCGATGAAGGTGTAGTCGATCCGGCCATCCCAGCCCTCGGCGAAGCGCCCGTCGAACCGACGTTCCCCGCCCGCCGGGAATGGGGTCAGGGTTCCGCGCCAGGTCCGGGCCTTCAGGTCCAGGACGACGCGGACCTGGTACCAGGTCCCCACCGCGATCGGACCCACCGCGTCGCGGGAGTCACCGCTGCGGCGGAAGAACTCCCGGCCGTTGAAGAACAGTTCCACCGCCGGTGAAGGCCCCGGTCCGTGCCCGATGTGGAACCGCCAGGAGCCGTCGCCGCCGGCCGCCATGTCCGTCGCCCGGAAGTCGAATCCGACGTGGATCTCCGGAGCCGATTCTGCGGTCCAGGGCTTGGGCAGCGTGCGTCCGAAGCCGTCGTAGACTCCGAGGTTGCCGAGATGCAGTCCGCGTTCCCCGACGGAGGCCACGTCCGTGAACGGGCTCTGCGCCGATGCCCGCACGCGGACCGTGGCGTTCGGCCCGGGATTCCACGGCGCCGAGGGCGGCTCGCCGTCCGTGCCGAGTTCGAAGCCGCCGTCGTCCTCGGTGAGCGTGGCCAGTTCCCGACGCGTTTCGGCCGGGTCGGGCCGTGCGGCGAGGTCGGGGAAGGATCGGGCCGCACGCGAGACCGGCGCGAACGGACGGTCCCGCACCTCGAGGTGGTCGAATGCGATGGCATCGGTCGACGCCCCGGCGGCTGGCGTGGCGGCGAGCCCGAACTCGAGCAGGCGCGGCGCGCCGGCTTCGGATCCCAGCTGGAACGGCCCGAACGCGATGTCATCGCCCGGGCTCCCGAGGTGGCCCGAAACCGTTCCCGCCTTGGGATCCACCGAAATGCGCAGGCTCTGCCATTCGCCCGGCTTCAGGTCGCGGATCGGGAACGTTCCGGCCGCGGTGCGGAGCAGGGCCTCGTGGGAGGTGAGTTCCACGGAGACCCGCGGACGTTCCGGCGACTCGCCGATCCAGAACCGATGCGACACGGGCGAGGACTTGGCGGCGTCCACCGCGGCGAAGCGGAAGTCCAGGTTCCCGTGCAGAGTCGCCGATCCGTCGGCGGGTGCGGCCAGGAGCGCCTGGCCGAGGCGGTAGGCGTTGGTCCCGGAGGGAACGGAGGCGCCGACCTTCCCGGAGGGATGCACGTTGCGGAACGGACTCTGGGCGTCGCCGGCCACCGCGATCGGGCCGTCGTACACCCACGGCGGCACCAGCACGCCCTTGCTGCCGCCCGCGGCCGGCGCCTGCATCTCGAAGTCGCCGTCGGTCTCGTCGAGCGACCGCAGCGTCCCACCCGGCCCGGACTTCCCGAGCGCCTCGAGCCGCGCGGCCAACGCCGCCAGACGTTCCTCGTGCGCCTGCCAGGCGGCGTGCGACTCGGACGGCGGCACCATCGGCACGAGCGCGCGGTGCTTCTGCTTCTGTTCCGATCCCGGGAAGCTGTAGCGGGTGCTCTCGAAGATGCCGTAGAGCCCGTAGTAGTCGGCGGACGAGACCGGGTCGTACTTGTGCGGATGGCACCGCGCGCAACCGAGCGTCAGGCCGAGGACCGCCTGGCCCACCGTGTCGATCGTGTCCTGCACGGTGAGGTGGTGGTAGTTCTCGGAGTCGAAACCGAAGCGCCGGGAGACGGCGATGAAGCCGGTGGCGGCGACCTTGCGGGCATAGCCGTCCGCAGGGCGCTCCCGGGCCAGGATGTCGCCAGCGACCTGTTCGCGGAGGAACCGGTCGTACGGCATGTCCGCGTTGAGGGCCTCGACGACGTAGTTCCTATAGCGCCAGGCGGTGGGAACCGGGTAGTCGGCGGTCTCGCCCGCGGTGTCGGCGTAGCGCACCACGTCGAGCCAGCGACGCCCCCAATGCTCCCCGTAGCGGGGTGAGGCGAGCAGGCGTTCGACCAGGCGACCGTAGGCCTGCGGATCCGGATCGCGATCGAAGGCGTCGACCTCCACCGCACTGGGCGGCAGCCCGGTGAGGTCGTAGGCGAGCCGCCGGATCAGGGTGCGTCGGTCCGCTTCGGGCACCGGGCGGCGACCGGATTCCTCGAGGCGGGCGAGGATGAACCGGTCGAGGGAGGTCCGGCACCAGGCGGAGTCCTTCACCGATGGCGGCGCCGTGTCGCGGATGGGCTGGAAGGCCCAGTGCGGTTCCGCTCCGTTCCCAAGGTTTGCTCCACCGAGGAGACCAAGCAGAAGCCCGCCAAGACCGGCGCCGCGGCGGAGGGACGCGCGGAATCCGGCACGGGATGTGGGAATGGGCTCCATCGGGGAACGTCCGAACAGTTCCGTCCCGTGCGATGGGAGTCAGGCTAAAATCCGGGGATGGATGGGGAGGACACGGATTCCACGGATTCCGTTTCGTAGCCGCGGCTGCCAAGCTGCGGTCCCCAGCCGCTTCATCGCCGTTCCTCCCGCCGAAAATCGAAGATTCCCCCCGAGTTGGCGCCGGAGGCACAGAGGCCACAGAGAAGTCTGCAGTCGGCGGATCGTCCTCTGCCCGTAGCCGCGGCCACCAGGCCGCGGACATTCGGCGTACAGTTCCTCCAGCTGAAAACCGAAAACCAGAAACCGGGAACTTCTCCAAACCGCCCAGGCCGTCCCGGCTCCGACACCTCAAAACGCGGCGAATTCCGTGGTATCCGTGTCGAACCACGGGTCAGGCCAGGATGCCTTTGACCACCTCGCCGTGGATGTCGGTGAGCCGGAAATCGCGTCCCTGGAAGCGGTGGGTGAGCTTCAGGTGGTCGACGCCGAAGAGGTGCAGGATGGTGGCGTGCAGGTCGTGCACATGGACCTTGTTGTCGACGGCGTGGAAGCCGAAGTCGTCGGTCCGTCCGTACACGGTGCCGGGTTTGATGCCGCCTCCCGCCATCCAGATCGTGTAGCCGTGCGGATGGTGGTCCCGGCCGATCTGGTCGGGCTTCAACGCGCCCTGCATCATCGGCGTCCGGCCGAACTCGCCGCCCCACAGCACCAGCGTCTCGTCGAGCAACCCGCGTTCCTTGAGGTCCTTCACGAGGGCGACCGCAGGCTGGTCCGTCTCCACACAGCGCTTCTTGAGGTCGAACACGAGGTTGCCGTCCGGTCCGCCGTGGTGGTCCCAGCCGCGGTGGTAGAGCTGGACGAACCGCACGCCGCGCTCCACGAGACGCCGGGCGAGCAGGCCGTTGTTGGCGAACGACGCGCGACCCGGGGTCGTGCCGTAGGCCTCCTGGGTGCGGAGGTCCTCCTTCGAGATGTCCATGACCTCGGGCACGCTGGTCTGCATCCGGTAGGCCAGCTCGTAGGACGCGATGCGCGTGCGGATCTCCGGATCCTGCAGCACGTCGTGGCGGATCGTGTTGAGGTCCTTGAGGACGTCCAGCGACTGGCGGCGCCTGCGGGAGCCCATGCCCTCGGGATTGCCCACGAACAGGACGGGATCGCCCTGGGAACGGAGCGTGACGCCCTGGTGTTCGGTCGGGAGGAATCCGCTGCCCCACGCGGCGTTGGTCAGGGGCTGGCCCACGCCGGTCATGAGCACCACGAACGCGGGCAGGTCCTTGTTCTCGCTGCCGAGCCCGTAGCTGAACCAGGAACCCATGGCCGGACGTCCGGCCAGCTGGGCGCCCGTGTTCATGAAGATGGTCGCCGGATCGTGGTTGAAGGCCTCCGAGTGGAAGCCCTGCACGAAGCAGACGTCGTCGACGATGGTCGAGAGGTGGGGCAGGAGCTCGCTCAGCCACATGCCGGACTTCCCGTGCCGGTCGAACTTGTACGGGGACGCGAGCAGCTTCGACTCCTTGCCGATCTGGGCGAGCCGGATGTTCCGGACCAGTTCCTCGGGCACGCGCTGGCCGTCGCGTTTCGACAGCTCGGGCTTGGGGTCGAAGAGGTCGAGGTGGGACGGTCCGCCGGACTGGAAGAGGTAGATGATGTTCTTTGCCTTGGGCGCGAAGTGCGGTCGTCCGAGCACCGGCTGGCCGGCTTCGGCGCCGAGAAGGCGGCCGTCGAGCAGCGAACCCAGCGCGAGCGCACCGACACCCGCGCCGCACTGCTGGAGGAAACGGCGGCGCGTGCTGTCGCGCAGGGCGTCGAGGACCGGGGGCGGAAGGGGCTTCATGGGACGGCTCGGGAACCGGGGTTGGACTGCGCGAATATGGTGCGGGCCCGCGGGATCCGGCCACTCCAAACCCCGGCTGTTTCTTGGGCGGAACCGGTCGGAAGAGGCGGTCGCGCCCCACCGCCAGGAGGCCCGGCGGGCCGGAAGTTCACTTCCCCCGGCCCGCCTTCTGCGTCGGGGTGGCCATCGGGTAGAGGCCCGGGCAGCAGCCGAAGGTCTGGTGGAAGGCGGCGCTGAAGTGGCTGAGGCTGTTGTATCCGACCTCGTAGGCGACCTCGGTCACGTTGTACTCGCCCGACTTCAGCAGCTCCGCCGCCTTCTCCATCCGCAGTTGGCGTACATACTGGGGGATGGTCTGGCCCATCTCCTTGGAGAAGGTCCGGCTCAGGTAGAAGGGACTGCAGGCGACCTCGCGCGAGATCTGCTCGAGCGACGGCGGGTTCACCAGGTCCTTCTTGAGCATCGCGACCACGGCCTCGACGCGACCGGCCGCCACCCGCTGTTGGCGATGGCAGAACAGCTCGGCGTCGGCCGGCGGCTCGAAGAAGAACTCGCTCATCAGCTCGACGGCCTTGGCGCCGTACCAGAGCGTCTGGGCGCCCGCCAGGACCGGCGGCTGACGCAGCGTGGCGACCAGTTCGCGCTGACGCGTGGTCAGGGCGGAAGGCGCGGAGACGCCGGACTCCACCGAACCGCCCGAGGCCACGTGGCGCACGAGCGGATGCAGGCCTTCACGGATCCCTGCGAGATGGCGGACGAGGAAGTCCGGCCGGAACTCGACGGTGATGAACTGGTGGGTTTCCCCGGGGGTGCGGGCCGCGCTGAGCGGATCGGCGCCCTGCAGGTAGAAGCCGGCGGTACGGGGGGCGAAGGCGGCTCGGGCGTCGCCGTTACGGACCTCGCCGTTGCCCGAGAGGTTCAGGCAGAGCTCCAGGCTTCCCGGATGAAAGCTGCGGGCCCAGTCGGGCGGCTCGCTGGAGTTGAAGTCGTGCCACTCGAAGCTGAAGCCGAGGTCGCTGAAGTTGCCCGAGAGCTGACGCCAGCCCGCGCCGACGGCACGCCACGCGGCGGCCTCGCCCTCGAAGGCGTTCGGATCCGGTTGTCGGCGTGCTCCCATCTGCGGCGTCGAACCTAGACCCCGAA
>CAIYXO010000450.1 GCA_903930165.1 uncultured Verrucomicrobiota bacterium
CAGGGTCCATCCAGTTTCCCGGGCAACCTGTGCCCAGCCCCTTTCCACCGATGCCCCAATGGAACTCACGCCGGCGTTCGTCCGACTTCCTCTCCCCGGAGGACCGCAGCGCGCTCATGGCGCGGATCCCGGGACGGGGGAATCGGACCACGGAACTGGCCCTGGTCGGACTTTTCCGGCAGGCCGGGATCACGGGCTGGCGGCGCCACATCCGCTTCCGCTGGATGGCGACCACCGGACGGGTTCGCTGGATCCAGCCGGATTTCGTCTTTCCGAAGCGGAAGCTGGCCGTGTTCGTGGACGGCTGCTTCTGGCACGGATGCCCATGGCATTCGACCCGACCCAAGGGCAACGCCCAGTTCTGGGCGGAGAAGATCGAGGGCAACCGACTCCGCGACGCGGAGAGCCGGGCCGCCCTGCGGCGGAAGGGTTGGAAGGTCGTCCGGATCTGGGAGCACGCCCTCAAGGATCCCGCGGGCCGAAGCAGAACGTTGGGGAAGATCGCAGGGCGGAACGATTCGTGATTCGCGATTCTTGATTTCCCGCAAGTAGCCGCAGCCGCCCGGCTGCGGTCCCCTCCCCTTTCCCACCTCGCGCCGATTCTTCGACACGGATTCCCTCGGAGCGGAGACCGATCTCACGCAAACTCGCCAAGACGCCAAGGCATTCCTGATTCCTGATCTGGGATTCCCGATTCCCGGCAAGTAGCCGCGGCTGCCAAGCTGCGGTCCCCTCCCCTTTTCCACTTCGCGCCGATTCTTGAACACGGATTTCACGGATTCCCTCGGAGCGGAGACCGATCTCACGCAAACGCGCCAAGACGCCAAGGCATTCCTGATTCCCGATTCGGGATTCCCGATTCCCGGCAAGTAGCCGCGGCCGCCCGGCTGCGGTCCCCTCTCCATTCCCACCTCGCGCTGATTCTTCGACACGGATTTCACGGATCCCCTCGGAGGGGAGACCGACCTCACGCAAATGCGCCAAGACGCCAACGCATTCGGGATTCGATGCCGCCCGGTTGCGGAAACCCGAGCCGGCTGAAGCCGGGACTCCATACCCCAGAGGGATTCCGCACCCTTGGCACCCTTGGTTGTGAACCCCGTCTCAACCCACAACCGGGTGCCTGCGGTTCCCTTCCCTGCACGCGGAGCCGCGAAGTGCGCGGAGGGAAACCAGGGGTACCGAGTCCCGGCTTCAGCCGGCCTGAATCACCGATTCGGACCCGCGCAGAAGGGACCGGAGAATGGGATGAAGACCGCAGCCTGGCAGCCGCGGCTACCGGACGCCGGACGCCTGACACCGGAATCCCTCACCGCCGCTTCAGGCGCTCCGGCCATTCGAACTTCGGGGAGGTCGCGGGGTCCCAGCCCGCAAGATGCCCTTCGCGGCGGGTCTGGGGCTTCGTGTAACGCAGGACGGTGTCGCCGAAGACTTCCCGGCACAGGGCCGCGAGCCCGGGATCGTACTCGATCAGCTCGGCACGCGTGTTGACGTGGTTGTGGTCGTGGTCGTCCTCGCGGTTGTTGTCGAACCACGACTGCACGCCCTCGGCGAAGTACTCGTGGTGGTTCACCGACGCGTACTTGCCCTTCCACAAGCCGGCCTTCTTGGCGTCGTCGTAGGCCTTCCGCAGGCGCGCGTCGAAGGTCGGATCCACGTTCAGCAGGCCCCGCAGGTGGATGTTGTGGGCGAATTCGTGGATCAGGATGTTCTCGGTGGAATAGGGGTCGCCCGGGTAGCACAGGAGGTTCTCCTCGCCGCAGGAACAGAAGGGATCGGTCTCGCTGCCGCCCAGCCCACGCGCCCGGGAGTCCCAGAAGTCGCGGCCGGACATCTTGGGCTTCTCCGGCATCCGGACCCCGGCCAGCCGCGCGAATTCCGGCTGGTCGGTGGTGAACTCGTTCCACGCCAGGATGCACAGCCGGGAACCGCTCCGGATCATCGCCTCACGGATGTCCGGCCGCTTCGCCAACATCAGGTCCACCAGGTGGGCCGCCTCGCGGAGCGCGTAGGGATTCACCTTCGCCGACGCGACGATGGGATAGCCGTGCGCGTGGATCCGCTGGGTGTAGAACGCCGGGATCCCGTCCTTGTCGGGCGGGTCGTAACGCACGGCCTGCACGGGGACGCTGCTGGTGACGACGGTGCCCGGCTTGTCGCCTTCCCCGACCAAGGCGAATTGTTCGCCGAGGGTCGCGTCGAGGATCGTGTCCTTGCCGGCACCAACCGACGCGGCGGGTTCGCGGCTCCCATCGGCACCGAGACGGAAGACCTCCAGGCGTCGTCCGCTGCCGTTGAGGAACTGGAGCCGCGGCCGGGTTGTGTCCGCAACGGCGGCATCCTCCGCCATGACGTGCGGTCCCGTGCCCAAGGCGACGGCGAGGAGGAGTGTCGGAAGGCAACGGAAGGCGATCATGTGGGAAGCGGGGTACAGCCTGGGGGAGGTCAACGGCCGGACGGCGCGGCCGGCAGGCGGAGCAGGGCGTCGGCGAAGGCCTGTCCCATGAGGGCGAAGGTCTTGGCGCTGCCCAAGTAGTGGTAGCCGGCGTTCGAGGCGCCGCGTTTCCAGAGGGCGGCCTCCGCGGGCGAGATCAGTTCCGACTCGTACTTCTTCACGTACGCCTCCTTCTCCTTCTCGGTCATGTGCCCGTCGGCGTTCGCATGGTCCTTGTGCTTCGAGTTCAGGAAGTGGCGCATCTGGCGCACCTGTTCGTGTTTCCGGTCGATCGCGCCGAGGTCCTCGGACCAGAAGGGGGCGGTCTCCACGGCGACGACCCGTCCCCGGAACTCCGGCAACGCGGCCGGCGCGGCCATGGCCCGGCGGAACTCGACGGTGTCCCGGCCCGCCTTCGCGCCCTCCACGCCCATCACGCCGATGACGAACGGCAGGGCCGGCGCGTCCAGGTCCTTGCGCACGTCGCGGATGAAATGCGACAGCAGGTCGCTGTAGGCGTCGAACCGCCCCGTCTTGCCGCGGTCGGGATAGACGTGTCCGTCCACCATGTCGTTGAAGCCCTGCAGCCAGACGAAGCCGGCCAGTTCGTATCCCTGTGCCGCGTCGTAGCCCGGGACGACCCGCTTGGGATCCGCCAGCACGCGTCTCACGTGGTCGATCATCATCCTGTAGAACCGGCCGGTGTCCGCCTTCTTCTGGGCGAGCCACTTCTCCATGTCCTCGGGCACGCCATGGCCGGGCGGGCCGTGGTAGAGCTTCCGCTGGTAGTCGTTGAGCACGTAGGGACCCGCGCTGGGCGGCCGGAAATCCGTGTGGAGACTCTTGCCGCCCCAGGCGGTCTTGATGAGGAGCACCGGCTCCTCGAACGCGGCGTCCATGAAGAGACCGAAGGTGAACTCCGGGCCGATCTTGCCGCCGTCCTTGGTGGGCCTGTCCCCTCGCGCCCCGAAGCCCGCCGTGAGCCGTCCGGTGCCCTCGCCGTTGGCGCTGCCGTCGTGGTGGCCGGTGAGATAGGACATCCACACGCCGTCGCACACGGCAGGTTTGCCGTCCGGACCACGCATGCGGGCCAGCAGGGGCGCCGTGGCGGGGTCGTCGCCGATGTGGTCGAACGTCTCGATCTTGGCGTGGCCCTCCATGTTCGACTGCCCGGCGAGGATGAAGACCTTGAGCGGCGCGGCCTCGGCCGGGACGGCGTGGATCAGCGTCGCGACCAGGAGAAGAAGACCGAGCGAGGCGAAGTGCGGACGCGAGCCGATCATGGCGGGAGGCTATGCGTGGGCGGCATTCCGGTCGAGGGCCGGCGTGGATTCGTCACTCCCGATTCGTGATTCCCGTAGCCACCGCTGCCAAGCTGCGGACGATCGCAGCCACATCGAGGAATTCCGTGCTCCCGGCTCGTTCTCTTCGTCCGCCGGGGACCTCAGCGCCGCTTCAACATTTCAACGCTTCAACCACAACCCTTCCGGAATCGCCCGTTGTGCATTCACGGCGCGGGGTGTCGGGTGGGGCGACTCCATGATGACCGAGATCAAGATCGATTGTCGGTGCGGGACGCGATACGCGTTCGAGGTCGAACCGGAGAACGCCCGCATGCCGGTCGAGGTCCGGTGCCCGAACTGCGGTGCGGACGGCACCCCGGCGGCGAACGAGTTCCTCAAGGCCCAGGCGCTCGCCCTGTCCCATGGACTGCACATGGTGCACGACAGCCATCTGCTGGGTGCGCCCTTGAATCCAGGCGTAGTCCCCTGAGGGGATCCGCGTGCGTCCTCGGGCACCCGGCAGTGACCCAAAGCGGGGTTCACAACGAAGGGTGCCAAGAGAGCGCAGAACCTCCTGGGCTCGGAGACCCGGCTTCTGCCGCGTCGGGATTCTTC
>CAIYXO010000451.1 GCA_903930165.1 uncultured Verrucomicrobiota bacterium
CCGACGAAACGGACCGGGGCCTGATGGCCCTGGTCGCCCGCGCGATCGGCGAACCGGCAGGCGTCAGCGTGGAGCCGACCCGCGACTACCGCGGCGTTCCCGTGGTCGGGGCCTGGCGTTGGGTGGAGGAGCATCAATTCGGAGTGGTCACGAAGATCGACGCCGACGAGGCCTTCCGAACCCTCCGGGTCCTGCGATGGATCTTCCGGATCCTGTTGTTGTTCGTGGTCCTGGGCGCGGTGGTCGGGGTTGTGGCCTCGCACGCCGGATCGGTCTGGAGGCGACGCTTCAACGAGGCCCAGGTGCGGGCGCGCCAGCTCGGCCAATACACCCTTGTGGAACGGATCGGCGAAGGCGCGATGGGCGTCGTGTACCGCGGACGCCACGCATTGCTCCGGCGCGACACCGCCGTGAAACTGCTGCTGCCCGACCGCGCCGACGAAGGCCTCATCCGCCAGTTCGAGCACGAGGTCCAGCTCACCTGCCGGCTCACGCATCCCAACACGATCCAGGTGTACGACTACGGCCACACCGCGGACGGCATCTTCTACTACGCCATGGAACTCCTGGAGGGAATGACCTGGGAGGAGCTGGTCGATCGCCATGGTCCCGTGCCGCAGGAACGGCTCATCCACCTGCTCCGGCAGGCGGCCGGGTCGCTGCAGGAAGCCCATGCCGCCGGCCTCATCCACCGGGACATCAAGCCGGGCAACCTCTTCCTGTGCGAACGGGGTGGCATCCCCGACACGGTGAAAGTGCTCGACTTCGGACTGGTCCGGGAGGTTTCCGCGGGTGCCGTTCCGGATTCGATTCCGACCCAGGCCGCGCGGTTCCTCGGCACGCCGCTCTACATGGCGCCGGAGACCATCCGGACCCCGGGACATGGTGACGTCTCCACCGACCTCTACGCGCTTGGGGCCGTGGCCTATCACCTGGCCACGGGCCGACCGGTGTTCGTCGCCGAAAGCGTGGAGGCGACCTGGGAACAGCACCTGACGGCGAAACCGATGGACCCGAGTCAGAGGGTTCCCGGCGCGCTCAGCCCGCACTTGGAATCCCTCATCCTCGATTGTCTGGCCAAGGACCCGGCGGCAAGGCCGGATTCGATGGGTAACTTCATCGCCCGGCTCGACGCCTGCCCGGTGGAAACGACCTGGACCTTGGAAGACCGGAAGAAGTGGTGGCGGCTCCACGGAACCCGAAAGGGCGCAGTAAAGACGGCCGCCACGCCACAAGCCGCCACCATCCGGATCGCCTTGGAAGAACGATGAGCCCAACCGGTAAAAAGGATCATCCCTCCAAAGACATGCCAGGGCCGAGAATTGGGAAACTCCACGGCGATAAACCGAATTCTCCCAACCCTCCTCGCCCATCAGTCAGATTTCGAGACAAAGCACTAATCTCCAGCGTTTTATGAAACAGCTCTCTCTTCAGCTAGCGCTTGCCGTCGGGAATCTCCTTACCCCAAAAGGTGGTACATGTCGTCGGCATCGTTCCGCCCCAATGCGTAACATCTAGGGTATTGACTCGACCCGGGCCCCTGGAATTACCGTAGGCAAAAGAAGCCAAGAGCTTGCCCTCACTTCAACCCTGACCCGCTCGAACATGATCAAGTTTTCGACCAACAGCACCACGGCTGTGTGCCGCGTGGCGCTGCTCACCGCACTTGCCTCGGCAAGTCTTTCCGCCCAAGTCACGACCCTGACCTTCGAAGGTTTGCAGGACCTTGAGCCCATCGAAAACTTCTACAACAATGGGCTCGGAGGCTTCGGGTCCGGACCCGGCCTCAATTTCGGTGTCAGCTTCAGCTCCGACGCCTGGGCACTCATCGATTCGGACGCTGGTGGAAATGGAAATATCGGAGGTGAGCCGAGTCCCAGCACCGCGATGGTCTTCCTGAGTTCGACGGCAGTGATGAACTATCCCACGGGGTTCACCACGGGCTTCTCGTTCTACTACTCTTCGATCAATAATCCTGCTTCCGTGTCGATCTACGACGGGATCAACAAGACCGGAAATCTGCTGGCCACGATTCCCTTGGCGGCGACCTCTAGCGACGGCGGCGATCCCTCTGGCGCTTTCAGCCCCTTCTTCCCGGTGGGCGTCTCCTTTTCCGGTACCGCCCGCTCCGTTGATTTCGGCGGAACCGCCAATCAGGTCGTGTACGACAACATCACCTTCGGTTCCGCTGTTCCCACCGGTGTTCCCGAGCCCAGCACCTACGCGGCCATCGTCGCGTTGGCGGCCATCGGCGGCCACCAGTGGTATCGCCGCCGCAAGGCCGACTGAATCGTCCGTTTTCTGGACTTTCGAAAGCCGCCCTCCGGGGCGGCTTTTCTTTTCCCACCGTCTCCTCACGACCGCTACCGTGTCCCCATGATCCGGTTCGGCTCGTTGGAGCTGAAGTCCAACCTCTTCCTGTCGCCGCTCGCCGGCTACACGAACCTGCCCTTCCGCATCGTCGTGCGGGAGGTCGGCGGCATCGACCTCGCCACCACGGACCTCGTCAACGCCCGCTCCCTCATCGAACGCAATCCCAAGGCGTTCAAGCTGGTCGAAACCAACGCTCAGGACCGTCCCCTCGCCGTCCAGCTCTTCGGCTCCGTGCCCGAGGAGATGCGCGACGCCGCCGTGATGCTCCAGGAATCCGGCGTCTCGGCCATCGACATCAACATGGGCTGCCCGGTGCGCAAGGTCTGCAAGACCGGCGGCGGGTCGGCGATGATGACCGACCACGCCCGCACCCAGCATCTCGTCCGCACCATGGTTGGCGCCCTCCGGATCCCGGTGACGGCGAAGATGCGCCTGGGCTGGGACGACGAGAACATCAC
>CAIYXO010000452.1 GCA_903930165.1 uncultured Verrucomicrobiota bacterium
GCGTTGACGTAGAGGATGCCGTCCGGATCGGCCGCGGCGCCGCCCCATTCCGCGCCGCCGTCGAACCCGGGGAACACCACCGTCCCCTCCCGGCTCGGAGGCATGAACGGGACATGGGGCCGGATCCGCACGAACTTCTCCAAGACGGCGCGCCGCGATTCCGGCGAGAGGTCGGTGATCTGTGTCGCGTCGAACACCTGCCTGGCGAACGGCTCCGGCTTCTCGGGCACGGGCTGCGTCGGCCAGGCGGACTCGCCCGGGACGTCCGACGACGGGACCGGCACCTCGCGGATCGGGAACACCGGCTCTCCCGTCACGCGGTCGAAGACGAACACGTGGCCGGACTTCGTCACCTGCGCCACGGCGTCGATGCGGCGGCCGTCGCGTCGGAGGGTGATCAGGTTCGGCGGCGCCGGAAGGTCGCGGTCCCACAGGTCGTGGTGGACCAGCTGGTGATGCCACAGGCGGCGTCCGGTGCGGGCGTCGAGGGCGACCAGGCAGTTGGCGAAGATGTCCTGGCCGATCCGGTTGCCGCCCCAGAAGTCGAACGCCGCCGAACCCGTCGGGCAGAAGACGATCCCGCGCGCCTCGTCCAACGAGAACCCCGCCCACACGTTGGCACCACCGATGTGCTTCCATGCGTCCGGCGGCCAGGTGTCGTAGCCTTCCTCGCCGGGTTGCGGGATGGTGTTGAAGCGCCAAACCAGCTTCCCCGTGCGGACGTCGTAGGCGCGGATGTGGCCCGGCGCGGCCGGCGCAGGCCCTTCACCGAGGCGCATCCCGAGGATCAGCAGGTCCCCGTGGACCACACCCGGAGTCGTGCACTGGAGCGAGAGACCCTTCACGTCCCGACCGAGGCCGGCCTTCAGGTCGACGGCGCCGTTCGCGCCGAAGCCGGGAACCGGTCTTCCGGTGCTGGCATCCAAGGCGTGGAGGAAATGGTCGTTGGCGTAGAAGATCCGCCGCTCGCCGCCGGAGCGCCAATGCGACAGCCCACGGTTCACGCCCGTGGCCGCGTCCACGGCGAACACCTGCAGGTCCGGGGTCGAGCCGTACAAGACGCCCTCCACGACCAGCGGATTGCACTGGATCTGCGAGCGGTTCGACGGATCCGCACCGCCCGCGCGGTAGGTCCACGCCACCTTGAGCCCCGCGACGTTGCGCGGCGTGATCTGGCGCGCCGTCGAATAGTGGCTGACGCCCTTGTCGCCGAGATACGACGGCCAATCCGTGTCCGCGCCGGCCGTGGAGAGGACGAATACGCCGGAAAGCCCGAGGGCTAGCCCCCAGCCGGGCAGGACGCCCCGGGGACGGCTGGAGATGCGGGAAGACATGCACGGATCGAAGTCGAATTCCCCCCGGGGACTCAATCGAACTCCTCGGGGACCTGCGGGCTCGAGGCCGGAGGGTTCACATCCAAGGGTGCCAAGGGTACGAGGGATTCCGACTCCGACGGACGTTCGCGGCTCACCGGGTTGGCCTTTCGATTCCTCTCGTACCGGGGCGTCTTAGCCGGAGCGATGCAGTTGGGTTTGGCACGCAAAACCGCAAAGGCGCAAGGGATCCGGGAGGAGACCGCGGGTCCCAAATCCGGCGCCGCTTTGGCGTCTTGGCGCCATTTGCGTGAGGTCGGGTCTCGCTCCAATGGAGTCGTTCCGGCTTAGCGCTTTCCGACGCAGTACAGGTGGCGGTCGGTGCGGAGATAGATCCGGCCGTCGGCCAGGGCCGGCGACGCCTGGACCTTCCCTTCCAGCGGATTCCGCGAAAGCACCCGGAACTCCGGGCCGGCTTCCAGGACCGTCGTCTCCGCGTTGTCGCCGAAGAAGTAGATCCGTCCCTCCGCGGACACGGGTGAGGCGCTGTGGTTGCCGCCGATCCGTTCCTGCCAGAGCACCTCGCCCGTCTTCGCGTCCAACGCCGTGGCCATGCCCGCGTCGGTCACCGAATAGATCCGGCCACCCAGCGTGATCATCGAGGGCACCTTCGGATTGCCGCGCTTCTGCTCCCAGATCCGGCGCGTGTTGGAAACGCCTTCGGCGGACGCCAACGGGAACGCTTGGATCGACTCACGACCGCCCCAACCGCCCGAGGCGAACACCAGGCCGTCCGCGACGATCGGCGACGGCACCTTGCCTTCGCCCGGGACGCGGTCGGTCCACAGCAGCTTGCCGGTCAGCAGGTCGAAGCCCTGCACCACGTCCCCCGCCTCGGTCACCACCACCTTGCGGCCATCCACGGTGGCCAGCGTCGGCGTGCCATGGGAGATGCGCGAAAGACCCCGGCCGGTACGCCAACGTTCCCGTCCGGTCTTCGCGTCCAGCGCGACCACGTAGGAGCTTTCCCACGGCGTCTGCCATCC
>CAIYXO010000453.1 GCA_903930165.1 uncultured Verrucomicrobiota bacterium
CCGGCGCCGTGCGTCCGGCGGACGAGACGGCGACGCTCTTGTTCCAGCTCGGCCTCGCCTACATGGAGACCCGCCGGTGGAAGGAGTGCGCGGAAGCCATGCGCCGTTGCCTGGCCCTTCGTGGCCGTCCCGCCCTCACCCCGGTGCGGGCCGACGTGATGCGCGGCGGCCCTTCCCATTGCCTGGCCAACTCGCTGCGGAACCTGGGCGAGATCGACGCGGCCGTGGAGGCCTACCGCCAAGCCCTCCGCGACGAACCCGGCTCCGAGGGCGTACGCCTGGACTTCGCGGTCCTCGAGGCGCAACGGGGCGCCACCGTCGAGGCCCTCACGCTCCTCAACGAGGTGATCGGCCTCAATCCGCGCCACCCCAAGGCCTGGGAAGTCGGCGGAATCGTCGCCCTCCGCCAGCCGGCGACGGTCGAGTTCGCAGTGGACTGGACCGGCGAGGCGTTGCGGAACCTGCCCGACGTCGCCGTCCTGCGGCGTCAACGCGCCGAGGCGCTGCTCCTCGGAGGCCTGGGCGCCGATGCCGTGGAACTCTGGGCCGAACAGAGGCCGCCCCTGGACCCGGTCAACCTCGCCGCCCTGACGCTCTGCCGCCTGCTCGCCGAACAGTCCCTCCCGGAGATCCCGCCGGCGGCCGAGGTGGCCGTGAGCCAGGAGTTCCTCCGCCGATATCGCCAACTGGTCGAATACAACGCGGAGTCCTCCGTGCTCCGGATCAACGAGAACCTCGCGCGACTCCGCTCCGCCTTGCCCTCGGCCACGGGGCTGCTCCAGCGCGTGGTCGCCCAGTCCATGGTGTCGGCAGGAGCCTGATCGCATGACCATGCACCGCCCCTCTCTCGCCCTGATCGCCGCCGCGGCGACGCTGCTCGTCGCCGGCTGCACCACGCCCAAGGTCGCCCTCCCGGAGCTCGGTCCACGATTCAAGCCGGCGAACGTCTACCGGGCGGTCCAGAAGCTCCCGCCCGACTTCCGCCGCGTGGCCATCCTGCCCCTGACCACCCACGGGGAGGACCTGACCGATTCCGCCCACCTCGACCTCGTCCAGAAGATCCTCGAGGAGGAACTCAGGAAGACCCGTCGGTTCGAGACCCTCAGCGTCACCCGGATGGAACTCTCGCGCTGGATCGGCCGGCGTCAGGTCTCGGCCAGCGAACCGCTGCCGGCGGACTTCCTTGCACGGATCCGCACGAACCTGGTCGCGACGGCGTGGTCTTCGTACGGATCCATTCGTTGAGGGTGTATCCGCCGGTCTCGATCGGCCTGGACGCCCGTCTGGTCACGACCTCGACGGGGCAGACCCTCTGGTCGTCCGACGAGACCTTCGACGCGGGCGACGCCGACGTGGCCCGCGCCGCCCGGGACTACTTCCGTGCGCACCACACCGGGCCTGCCGAACTGGGAGACCCCCAGGCGGACATGCGTTCACCTTCGCGCTTCACCCGCTACGCGGCCCAAGCCGTGATGGAAACGCTGCCCGCCCGATGAACCGCTCACCGAATCGTAGCCGTTCCGACTCAAGTTTTCCGATCGGTCGCCGATGCTTCCACCGGGGTTGTCCCGGGGGGATAACGGGAGGCGACCCCACCTGCCAGGAAAGGTAAGGAATTATGGACATCAGACCCACAGGAAACACAGATCCGCTGTCGCGATTGGGGACCAGCGCGACCCGGAAATCGTCAACGCCTTCAGGAACCGATCGTACCGACTTCTCGGACACGACCGCGATCCGCGAGGCCCTCGACGACCTCCCGGACAGCCGTTCGGAAGTCGTCGCGGTCGGCAAAACGCTCGTCTCGCAGGTGGAGTATCCGCCCGCGGAGACCATCAAGCGCATCTCAACCCTCCTGGCCCTGAAGATCCAGGACAACCAAGCCTGAGCGACGCCACCCACCTCCAATGAATCCCGATTCCTTCATGAGACGCGCAGCGAACCCCTGGCAATCCTATCGCCAGGTCGCCACGCAGACCGCCACGCCGGGCCAACTCGTCCTGATGCTGTTCGACGGAACCATCCGCTTCCTCGACCGCGCCTTGGCCGGGTTCGACCTGGACGACCCGGCGGAGTGCAACTCCACGGTCAGCAACAACGTGATCCGGGCCCAGGACATCATCCGCGAGCTCGACCACTCGCTCAACATGGAGGTGGGTGGCGAGTTCTCGCAGACCATGCGGAGACTCTACCGGTACTTCGACGACCAGCTCGGCCAGAGCAACCTGCGCAAGGAACCGGACG
>CAIYXO010000454.1 GCA_903930165.1 uncultured Verrucomicrobiota bacterium
CGTAAATCAGGAATCGATCAGGCCCTTCACGACGTCGCAGTGGATGTCGGTGAGGCGGAAGTCGCGGCCTTGGAACCGGTAGGTGAGACGTTCGTGGTCGACGCCCAGCAGATGCAGGATCGTGGCCTGGAGGTCGTGCACGTGGACCGGGTCCTTCACCACGTTCATCCCGAGGTCGTCGGTTTCGCCGTAGGTGAGGCCCGCCTTCACGCCGCCGCCGGCCATCCAGCTGGTGAAGGCGTAGGGATGGTGGTCGCGTCCCCAGCGCTTGCGGTCGTCGAGGTTGCCCTGGATGAACGGCGTCCGCCCGAACTCGCCGCCCCAGACCACGAGGGTGTCGTCGAGGAGCCCGCGCTGCTTGAGGTCCGCCACCAGGCCGGCCGACGGCTGGTCCGTGTCGCGGCATTGGGTGTAGAGCTCGGTGGTGAGGCTGTTGTGCTGGTCCCAGCCGGCGTGCATCACCTGCACAGTCCGCACGCCGCGCTCGATGAGCCGCCGGGCCATGAGGCAGTTGTAGGCGAAGGTGCCCTGCTCCCGCACCGACGGCCCGTAGAGGTCGAGCACGGACTGCGGTTCCCCTGCTATGTCGGCCAGCTCCGGCACGGAGGCCTGCATCCGGAACGCCATCTCGTACTGGCTGATGCGGGTGGCGATCTCGGGATCCCCGTGCTCGCGCAGCTTGATCGAGTTCAGCTCGGCGAGGTCGTCCAGCATGGCGCGACGCGTGGCGCGGTCGATGCCGGCCGGGTCGCCGAGGTAGAGCACCGGTTCGCCGCCGCCGCGGAACTTCACCCCCTGGAAGCGCGAGGGCAGGAATCCCGAACCCCAGTAGAAGTCGTAGAAGATCTGTCCGCAGGAGGTGCCCTTGCTGACGGAGGTCATCACCACGAAGGCCGGCAGGTTCTCGCATTCGCTCCCGAGCCCGTAGGTGAGCCAGGCGCCGAGCGTGGGCCGTCCCGGGATCTCCGCCCCGCTCAGCATCATCGAGATTCCCGGCGCGTGGTTGACCGAGCCGGTGTGCAGGCCCTTCACGAAGCACAGGTCGTCCGCGATCCGCGCCGTGTGGGGCATCAGATCGCTGACCCAGGCCCCGGACTGCCCGCGCCGGTGGAACGGCTCGATCGGGGCCAGGAGCAGCTTGCCGTCCGCCTTGCCGGTCATGGTGCTGAACCGCTTGCCGCCGAGGTAGCCCTCGGGAACCGGCTTGCCGTGCAGCTCCTTCAGGCGCGGCTTGAAGTCGAAGAGGTCGACGTGGGTCGGGGCGCCGTTCTGGAAGAGGTAGATGACATGCTTCGCACGCGGCGCGTGGTGGGGCAGTCCGGGCCGCCGCGGCGGCGCGCCGGTCGGCGATGCCGCCGCGGCCGCGGCCGTGTCGTCGGCCCTGCCGAGCAGGCCCGACAGGGCGGCCAGCCCGAGCCCGGTGCCGGACCGGCCGAGGAAGGTCCGGCGGGTGAGCAGTTGGCGGTGTTCCTGGATCGGGTTCATGGCGACGGTTTCACTCCTGGGACAAGGCCTCGTCGAGGTTCAGAACGGTGCCCGACACGACGGTCCAGGCGGCGTGCTCCGCCGGCGTGTTGCCGGGTTGCACGCGGCTTTCGCCGACACCCAGCAGCGCCGCCGCCGCGGACGGGTCGGAGAGGAACCGGCGGCGGTGGCGGTCGAGACCGCGGGAAAGGACCGCCCGCTCGTCCTTCGAGAATCGGCGTCCCAACACCGAAAGGCCCAAGGCATCCAGCCGGGCGTCGTCGTCGGGTCCGGCGGCGAGAACGCGGGCCGCAAGAACGCGGGCCGCCTCGACGTAGGCGGTGTCGTTCAGCGTGAGCAGCGCGTGCAGCGGCACGTTCGTGCGCGGGGTGCGGACCGTGCACGTCTGCCGGCTCGCGGTGTCGAAGAAGAAGGTGGGTCCGACGATGCGGCGCCAGAACACGTAGAGGCTGCGTCGGTAGAGGGCCTCGCCATGGTCCTGTTCGTAGCGCTTCGTCCCGAACGTCGCCTCCTCCCACACGCCGGACGGCTGGTAGGGCTTCACGGGCGATCCGCCGACCGCGTCGGACAGCAGGCCCGCCGCGGCGAGCGCCGTGTCGCGGATCATCCAGGACGGCATGCGGAAACGCGGACCGCGGGCGACGAGGCGGTTCTCCGGATCCCGTTCCGCCAGCGCCGGGGTGACCCGGGACGACTGGCGGTAGGCGGCGCTGGTGGCCATCAGGCGGATGAGGCGCTTCACATCCCAACCGGACTCCATGAACTCCACGGCCAGCCAGTCGAGCAGTTCCGGATGCACGGGCCGTTCGCCCTGGAGACCGAAGTCCTCGGAGGTCTTCACCAGCCCCACGCCGAAGAGCGACTGCCAGAACCGGTTCACCGTGACCCGTGCGGTGAGCGGGTTGTCGCGGGAGACCAGCCACTCGGCGAGGTCGAGCCGGTTGGTCCGTGTGACCGCGCGGTTCCCGGCGACCGCCGCGGGCAGCGCCATCGGCACCGCTTCGCCCGGCTTCAGGTAGTTGCCGCGCTCGAGCATCCGTGTGACGCGGCCCGGGACGGCGTCGTCCATCACCATCACGTAGGGGATGGCCCATGCGGCGGCGTTGCGGCGGTCGCGGGCTCCCCGGAGCGCCTCCAGCGCCCCGTGGTAGGCCGGAGCCGTGGACTTCCAGTGCGCGGCCAGCGTTCCCAGGCGACCCGGATCCCGGTCGCGCGGCGCGGTCTTCAGCGTCTCCTGAAGTTCCTTGGGCAGCTCCTTCGCGGCTGCGGATTCGGAGGCCGGCTTCCCGTCCGGCCGCGGGAAGCGTTCCGATTCCAGCGCCTGCACCGCCCGCGCCGCCTCGTCGAGGGCCCGTTCGGTCTCCACCGCGCGCCGGGACTGTTCCGGGGACGGCACGGCGAGGTTTGGCGGGTTCTGCGGGTTGCCGCCGCCACCGTCCACGACCGTGCGGTCGAAGAAGGCGAGCAGGCTGAAGTAGTCGCGACGGGTGTGCGGGTCGTACTTGTGGTCGTGGCAACGGGTGCAGTTGAAGGTGGCCCCCATCCAGACCGTGGCGACCGTCTCCGTCTGGTCGAAGAGGTAGTCGATCCGGTTCTCCTCGGCGATGCGTCCGCCCTCGCCGTTGATCATGTGGTTCCGCAGGAAGCCCGTCGCCAGGCGCTGTTCGTGCGTGGGTGCGGGGAGCCGGTCGCCGGCGAGCTGCCACACGGTGAACCGGTCGTAGGGCAGGTTGCGGTTGAAGGCGTCCACCACCCAGTCGCGCCAGGGCCACATCGTGCGTTCGCTGTCGCCCTGGTAGCCGTTGGAATCGGCGTAGCGGGCCGCCTCGAGCCAGTCCCAGGCCATGCGTTCGCCGTAGCGGGGCGAGGCCAGCAACCGGTCCACCACCCGCTCATGGGCGCCCTGCGCGACATCTCTCCGGAAGGCCTCGACCTCGTTGGGCGTCGGCGGCAGGCCGGTGAGATCGAGCGTCACCCGGCGGATCCAGTCCGACCTCGACGCCTCGGGCGACGGTTCCAGCCCATCCCGTCGCAGGCGGGCCCGGAGGAAGGCGTCGACCGGTCCCGTGGACACCCAGCCCGGAATCTCCGGGACCGGCGGCCGCACGGGCGGTTCATAGGACCAGTGGCGTCCCCACTCCGCACCCTGCTCGATCCAGAGGCGGAAGAGCGCGATCTGGTCCGCCGTGAGCCGGTGGTTCGACTTCGCCGGCGGCATCAGGTCGTCGGGATCGGTGGCGGTGATGCGCCGGACCAGTTCGCTCCGTTCCGGCTGGCCCGCCACCACGGCCGTCTCCCCGCTCTTCCCCCGGCCGAGCGCGCCGTCGCGGGTGTCCAGCCGGAGACCTCCCTTGCGCCCCTTCTCGTCGGGACCGTGGCAGGCGAAGCAGTGGTCGGAGAGCAGCGGCAGGATGTCGCGGGAGAAGCGGACTTCCCGGGAGGCGTCGGCCGCCGCGGCGCCGAATCCGAGGGCCAGCGAGATGGCCGCCGCGAGTGCCGCGCGGAACGGGTTCCGGGCGCGGGGTGCGACGGGGTGCTGGGGGAGGGAGTTCCGTGGCATGGGATCGGCGGGATGGGGAGACGTAATCACCACCGCCGTTCTTCATCAACGCACGAGCCGGTGCATCGCGTCCCCGACTCCTTGCCTGCGGAGCCGGTGACAAGGGAAGGTCGTCACCTCATGGACAGTTCGCCCCCCCGATCCCGCGCCTGCCGCCTTCTCCGGTGCCTTCTTGGCGCGGGCCTGTCCGTCCTGCTGGTCCGGGGCGCGGAGCCGTCGGCGTCGGAGCGCTCGAAGATCCCGTGCGACTCCGCCGCGGCCAAGGTGCTGACCGCCCGTCGCGCCTCGGGTCCGGTGGTCGTCGACGGCCGGCTCGACGACGCCGCATGGGCCTCTGCCGAGGAGTCCGCGCGCTTCGTGGACCTCATCGCCGGCACGCCGACCTTCCGGGACACGCGGGTGAAGCTGCTCTGGGACGACGTGAACCTCTATGTGGGCTACCGGGTCGAGGAGCCGCGGGTGCGGGCGGCGCTGACGAAGCGCAACGATCCCATCTACACCGAGAACGACGTCGAGTTCTTCATCGCCGGCGACGACGCCTACTACGAGTTCGAGATCAACGCGCGCAACACGGTGTACGAGGTGTTCTTCATCTGGGAAGCGGCCTACGAGAAGGCCGGGTTCGCGCGGCTCCCCGAGTTCGCGCGGAACAACCTGAAGGACTTCAACGGCGTGGGATTCGTGCATCACCCGCGCGGACGGCGGCTGGGCCACTTCGACTGGGCCTTCCCGGGCCTGCGGACGGCGGTGCACGTGGACGGGACGCTCAACGACGACGCGGACACCGACCGTGGGTGGACCGTGGAGCTGGTGTTGCCGTGGGACGGGATCCGGCGCCTGTTCCCGTCCGGGGGGCGATCCATTCCCGCGAGGGAGGGCGACGAATGGCGCATGGACTTCTCGCGTTTCAACACCGCCAAGGAACCGGCTCCGGCGAAGGACTCCGGAGGCTGGGCATTGAATCCGCACGGGATCTGGGATTCGCACATCCCGGAGTGTTTCGCGCGGGTGCGCTTCACCACCAACACGGTGGCCGTCCCGGGCCGCTGAGCCGACGGTTCGATCGAGGCGGGGACGGGTCTCACGCGGGAACGCAATGGCGCCAAGGGGACGCCGGGTTTGGGATCGAAAAGGCGACCGCCGTTGGGTTCACGGTCCCGCCACGGGAGACCTGTGGCTTCCTCCCCGCTCCCCATCGGCTTGGCGACTGGGCGTTCCGATCAGTTCACCATCGTTCCCCTTAGGGCGTTGAAATCCTTCCGGCCGGAGAGAAGTTTCCCGTGGCCTCGGGGCCACGTCGGGCGTAAATCCTGAGGAACCGATGTTCCCCCGACGTCGGTACCACCCATGAATCCCATCCGCACCTCCTCCGAAGGCCTCGGCGTGTCCGCTGCAATCCGCGTCCTCGACCGGGTCCGACGGGCCTCGCTGCCGATGTTGTTGGCGACCGTCGCCCTGTGCGCTTACGCGGAGAGTCCGGCGGAGTCGGACGCGGAGCTGCTCGCCGGGGCGAAGAAGTACATCCAGGAGAGCATCCCGAAGGGGCTTTCCCCCCTGAAGGACCCGGAACTGAAGGTCCGGGCCAACAAGGGGGTGAAGTCCATCGACTTCACCCTGGAACTGGAGTGCGACGAGCCGCGGTTCCTGGTGCGCCCGCTGCAGTCGGGTGGCCGGCCGGTGGCGGCGGACCTGCTCAAGTCGATGCAGGGTTCCGGCCAGGCCACCCAGTTCCTGTTCCAACGGTATGCCAAGGGCGACACCGTGAGCGTGCGGGACACCTTCAACCAGCGGGCCAACGGCACCTTTGGGCCGATCAAGGAGCTGTCGCCGGAGGCGGTCGGCCACCTGCGCGCCGAGAAGCAGAACCTCCCGATGGAGGGCGAGGAGAAGCACCTGGCCGCCCAGGCGGCGGCGGCGGCCGCGGCCAAGGAAAAGGCCGAGCGCAACGCGGCGACCTTCAATTCCATCCTCGGCGGCATCGCCAAGGGTTTCGGGGCCGCCGCGCAGGCCGCCAATTCCGGCGCGAATTCCGGTACCGCCACCGAGAAGTCGGACCTGCAGAAGACCGCCGACGCGCTGAACGCCGTGACCGGAGCCAACACGCCCGCCGCGCCCGCGAAGTCCGCCCCGCCGGCTCCGACCCCGACGCCCACCCCGGTTCCCACGCCGACTCCTGTTCCGGCCCCGGCCCCGACTCCTGTCGCGGCCCCGGCCCCGGCGCCCAAATCCGCCGAGAGCGACTGGCTCACACCGGCCGAGGCGGCCAAGCTCCTCAAGATCACCGAGCTCGACGTGTACAAGGCGATCGAGTCCGGCGACATCAAGGCGAAGAAGTTCGGCACCCAGTGGCGCATCTCCGCCAAGGAACTCCAGTAAGGCCCCGTCCTCACAACCGACGCCCGACGCCCGATTCCCCGCCTCTCCCATGCCTGAATCCTCCAGCATCCGCTCCGCGGACCTGTCCGGCCGCAAGGTCGGGATCGTCGGACTCGGTTACGTCGGGCTTCCCCTGGCCCTGCTGTTCAGCCGAGTTGGACCGGTGCTCGGATTCGACAACGACCCGGCGAAGGTCGTCCGCCTCAACGCCGGCGAGAGCTACATCGGCCACATCCCGACCGCGACCGTCGCCGAACGGCGGGCCGACGGCCGCTTCGAGGCCACCACGGACTTCGCCCGGGTCGCCGAGTGCGAGGCGGTGCTGATCTGCGTGCCCACGCCCCTCGGCGAAGGACGCTCTCCGGACCTCTCCTACGTCCTCGGCACCGGCCGCTCCATCGCCCCGAACCTGCGCCGCGGGATGCTCGTCGTGCTCGAGTCCACGACCTACCCCGGCACCACCGACACCGAACTGCGCGAGGTCCTCGAGTCCGGTTCCGGGCTTCGCGCCGGCGTGGACTTCCATCTGGCCTTCTCCCCGGAACGCGAGGACCCCGGCAATCCCGCCAGCCGCGTCGCCGAGATCCCCAAGGTCATCGGCGGCCTCACCCCCGCCTGCCGTGACCGCGCCCTCGACGTCTACGGACGCGTCGTCCGCCGCCTCGTCCCGGTGGCCGATTGCCGCGTCGCCGAGGCGGTGAAGCTCACCGAGAACATCTTCCGCGCGGTGAACATCGCGATGGTGAACGAGTTGAAGGTGGTCTACGACGCCATGGGCATCGACGTCTGGTCCGTGATCGAGGCCGCCAAGACGAAGCCGTTCGGCTTCATGCCGTTCTTTCCGGGGCCCGGTCTCGGGGGCCATTGCATCCCCATCGACCCGTTCTACCTCACGTGGAAGGCCCGGCAATACGGCCAGCAGACGCGTTTCATCGAGCTGGCCGGCGAGGTCAACACCGGCATGCCC
>CAIYXO010000455.1 GCA_903930165.1 uncultured Verrucomicrobiota bacterium
CGAGGAATTCCATCCCGCGGCCGTCGCCTGTGTGCTCCTTGAAGGCGAAGACCGCCGGCGGTTCCTCTCGGAAGTCTGGCGCGACCTGCGGTTTCCGCGGCTTCCCGAGTGCCCTTTGGAGCTCAAGGAAGCCGTTGAAACGGAACGCCACCATCGCGAACTCAACACTGTCCTCCTGGAGGAGGCCGCACGGTCCGTTGGAATTGATCCCGACGACTTCGGCCGTCCCCCGAAGCCCACGGATCCGAGCCATGTCCGGTACTGCCCCCGGTGCGAGTCGCAGTTCACGGTCAGTGCGGCAGTCTGCCGGGAGTGTGGAGGGCGAGCCCTGATCGAACTGCCCTCACCGACTCAGAAGTAGCCTTCGAAGGTATCCTTCTCGAACAGGCCGATGAATCCCAGGGCCTCGACGCGACGGCGGGTCGCCGGCTCGACGTGCCCGTCGAGGAACCAGGCATTCGCCTTTCCGGAATGGCGCCCATGGATCTCGAAGTCCTCACGGATGGAAAATGTGTGGAACTGCCGGGCGGTGATGCCGAAACGCCCGCGGCTGGTGGTGTCGGCGATGTGCGGGTGGTTGGCCGGTTCGGTGACCCGCTCGGTCTGCAGGAACTCCTTCAAGGTGCCCACAATCCATTCGTTGGGAGGATCCACCCAGACACCGAAGGTCATGAGCCAGTTGGTGTTCTGCGTCGGCGGATAGGTCGGGCACAGGAAGATCGCGCCCGGAAGGTTCTGATTGGTGGCCAAGACCCGCGCCCAGGTGTTGGTCAAGGCCAACGGATTCTGCAGCCGCACCAAGCCCCGGTTGTCCTGCGCATACAGGAGCGTGGAAAGGCCGGTTTGCCGCAGATTGCCCTGACACCGGATGGCTCCGGCCTTGGCCTTCGCCGAACCCAATGCCGGCAAAAGCAGCGAGGCCAGGATCGCGATGACGGCGATGACGACCAGCAATTCCACCAAGGTGAAGGCTCGCCGTGGATGGAGGGTTGGGGTCATCGTGGCCTGCACAGGCTAGATTCCCACCGGCCACAACGCCAATGCTGTTCAACTCCGGAACGTTTGCGCTGTTCTTCGCCGCCTTCGCCGGCCTGTATTGGCTCGTTCGCAACTCCCTGTTGCAGAGGAACCTGCTGATTCTGGGAGCCAGCTGGCTCTTCTACGGATGGTGGGATTGGCGGTTCCTCGGCCTGCTCATCGCCTCCTCGCTGCTCGATCACCACCTCGGAATGGCGGTCGAGCAGGCCTCCGGCATCCGGCGACGTCGCCTTGTCCAACTCAGCGTCGTCGTGAACCTCGGACTTCTCGGCTTCTTCAAGTACGCCGGCTTCTTCGCAGACTCCTTTGCGCGCCTTCTCCAAACCGTTGGAATCCCAGCCGATCGACCCACGCTCGACATCGTTTTGCCCGTCGGAATCTCGTTTTATACCTTCCAATCCCTCGGATACGTCACGGATATCGCTAACGGTAGAATCAAGGCGTGCCGGGATCGGGTCCAGTTTCTGGCCTTCGTCGCCTTTTTCCCGCAGCTGGTGGCCGGCCCGATCGAGCGTGCCGCTCGGCTCCTTCCCCAGTTCCAAACGGTACGCACGGTATCGCTGAACGACCTGCGGGTCGGGCTTTGGTGGATGGTCCTGGGTCTCTTTCGGAAGGTGGCGGTGGCCGATCCCTGCGGTTCCCTTGCGGAGATCGCCTTCCAACAACCGCACCACACCACCGCCAGCGTTCTGCTCGGTGTCGCGGCGTTCTCCTTCCAGATCTACGGCGATTTCGCCGGGTACTCGGACATGGCTCGGGGTCTGGCGCGGATGCTCGGATTCGACCTGATGGAGAACTTCGCCCTGCCCTACTTCGCCACCAACCTCCGCGAGTTCTGGCGACGTTGGCACATCAGCCTTTCGGAATGGCTCCGGGACAACATCTATATCCCACTGGGCGGCAACCGCTTGGGAAACAACCGAACCGCCATGAACCTGGGGATCACCCTGGTCTTGGGAGGGTTCTGGCACGGCGCGTCTTGGCATTTCGTCGCCTGGGGAGCCTGGCACGGCCTGGCCTTGATGGGCCTGCATTTCCTGGGAATCCGTGGAGGGAGCTTTGCGGCATTGCTGGGCTGGGTCGCAACCCAATCCGTGGTGGCGATCGGTTGGCTCCTGTTCCGGGCGCCCGACATGACGACCGCTTGGGCGATGCTGCGGGCTTTGCCACGGTGGGAAACGGTCGCCTGGGCCGGAACCGGTTTGGGGTATCTCCTGTGGTTCGTGGTTCCGATGTTGGTGTTGGATGGGATCCAGCGCCGTCGCGGATCCGCAGACTGGGGATCCCATTTGGCGCCATGGCCGAGGGCCCTGTTGTTGGGAGCGTTGATCTATGCCATCGCGCTCGCCTGGAACCGCGAGCCGGCTTCCTTCCTCTATTTCCAGTTCTGACGTCCAAGAGCCTTCGATGAAGAGCCACGAGTTCCAGTTCCAAGCCAAGGAGGCGGCAGCGGAAATCCTCCGTCCTCTGCTGGTGGTCCTCGCGATCGCCACGTGGGTGCGCGGCTCGGACGTCCTGGGCCTTCTTCCGAGCCCAAGAGCCCTGAGCACGCTGGAAGAGACGATCCTCACCCGGCAATGGGAACGTTCCCAAAAGCCATCGGAGATGGTTTTGGTGGGGGATTCCTCCGCCCTGATGGACGTCTCAGGAAGCCAGTTGAGCCGGGAATTGGGCGTAGAGACCCTTCAACTCGGTACGTTCAGCCTGCTCCAGCCCGCCGATTTCGCCGCTTTGGCTTCGAACAGCGTGCATCGCTCCATCCAGCCGAGGACCGTGCTGCTGTTGGTCCATCCGGAGTTCCTCGCCCGGCCGGCCGGAGATCCGGCGATGGTTTCCAAGTTCCGTTGCATTCGAGAAGGCGCCACCGCATTGGACCCGGAGGCGGATTGGGGCGAACGCGCCGCACACAGTCTGGGACTGATCCACGTCCGGGACCGATTGGAGAGTCGATGGCGCGCCTTTCCGATGAAGGGGCCCTATGGGGTTCGATACGGCTTCTCCGATCAGGTGATCTCCGCTCTCGATCGGGACGGGGGTCTCATGGATCCCAACCGCTACCGGCCGAAACCGGGATCCCGGGTCTCGATGAACGTATCACCCCGCTTGGAAGTTCCCTTCCGCGCCTGGCGGAAGGCATTGCCGGAGTCCACGCGGATCCTGGTGGGCATCACCCCGGTTCCGGAGTCGGAAGCCGGTCCGGAGCTGGGCACACGCCGTGACCAAGCCCTTCAGACCCTCGTGGAATGGATCGGCGGGAACACGCAGGGACTATCGAGTCTTCCAACCCATCTTCCAGACCCGAACTTCTCCAGTTCCACGCATCTCACGGAAAACGCCCGGGACCCCTTCACC
>CAIYXO010000456.1 GCA_903930165.1 uncultured Verrucomicrobiota bacterium
GCTGGAACATCGACATCGAGGCCGAGCAGTCGGTCTTGCCCGGTTTCGACCAGAAGGTGGCCGTGGCGGTTCGCGATTTCGCGTCGGTTCCCGGAATCACCGAGGCTCAGGCCTTGATCCTGGTGACGACGGGATTCCACAGCCTCGAGGACGTGATCCAGCAGGCTTCGGCCGAGGATCTGCAGGGAATGGACGGGATCGGCGAAGCCGCCGGGACCATCCTGGAGGCGATCCGCGGCGAGCTGGCGCGGAGGGCGGCCACCGGCGAGGTGCCGGCGGGGGCCTGATCGGGAACGGACCGCGGATGTTCCGCGGTCCACTGCGGTGCCGGCGACGCCCTGCGCGCCGGAAGTCGGGTTTGAATCATCCATCAGTATGCCGGTTCGCATTTACGAGATCGCCAAGAAGCTAAACCTCGAGAGCAAGTTCGTGCTCACGAAGGCGAAGGAGCTCGGCATCGCCGCCGCGAAGGTCCCGTCGAGCACGCTCGACAAGATCACCGCCGAATTCCTCGAGGAGCAGCTGGCCCCGCTGGCCAAGCCGGCCGAGGCCCCAAAGCCGGCCGTGGAGCCGGCGCCGGTACTGATCATCAGCACCCCGGAGCCGCCGCCCCCGGCCCCTGCGCCCGCCCCCGCGCCTGCACCGGTTCCGGTCGCCGTGGCTCCCGCTCCGGCGGAACCGCCCAAGCCCGCGCCGCCCGCCGTCGTCGTCGTCGCAACGGTTCCGACACCCGCGCCTTCCCCCGCGCCGAAGCCGCCGGCACCGGTTCCTGCCGAGCCGCCGTCGGCCGCTGCCGTTCCAACGGTTCCGGAAAAGGAACATTCTCCCGCGCCTTCCGTCGTCGAGTCCGTCGAGACCCCGGTTCGGGTCGAGGCGTCTGCGCCGATCCCGTCCGAGCCCGTGGCCGCGGCCCCGGTCCGTCCGCCGGCCCCTGAGCCAGTGGTGAAGACTCCCGTCGCCGAGGTCGCACCGCAGGCGGTCGCCCCGGTTCCGGTTCCCCCTCCCGCCGCCGTGGCGCCAAGTGCGACCACGCCGCCCGTCGCCGCGGCCCCCGCCGCGCCGGCAGTGCCTCCCGCGCCGGCGGCTCCGGCTCCGACGCAGACGGGGCAATTGGTCGGCCGCATCGACCTGACCCAGTTCGGCTATGGCGGCCGGACCACCCGTGGAGTGTCGGGGAATCTCCCCAGCTCCCGGACCCCGCCCCCCGCCAGCCCGCCTCCGCCGCGGAACTCCCCGCCTTCGCCGGTCCGCCCCCTCGACGCACGGGATCCCCGCAACCGCCCGGGCCAGATCCCCGGCTACCAGCGTCCTCCCTACCGCCCCGGCGGCCAACGTCCGGGCCAGTTCCAGGGCATCCGGCAGGCCGCAGGCCAGCCGCCGTCCACCCGGCCGTCCCAACCGGTGCGGCCCCAGGTCGCCGCGGATGCGCCGACGATCATCATGCGCCCGCCGATCCTCGTCCGCGAACTCGCGGAGAAGATGGGCAAGAAGCCCTTCCAGATCATCGGCGACCTGATGCAGATGGGGGTTTTCGCCACGGTCACCCAGACCATCGAGACCGAGGCGGCGATCAAGATCTGTGCGAAGCACGGCATCCGATTCGAGACCGAGAAGCGCGACAAGGCGGCCCACGTCGTCAACGTCCCCAAGGAAGACAAGATCGAGCTCGACACCGAGGACACCGAGGAAAGCCTCAAGTCCCGTCCGCCGGTCGTCACCATCATGGGCCACGTCGACCACGGAAAGACCTCGCTCCTCGACGTCATCCGCAAGGCCAACGTCGTCAGCGGCGAGGCGGGAGGCATCACCCAGCACATCGGTGCCTACACCATCACCTATCCGCACCCGAACACCGGCAAGCTGGAGAGCCTCACGTTCCTCGACACCCCCGGCCACGCGGCCTTCGCCGCCATGCGCGCCCGTGGCGCCAACGTGACCGACATCGTGGTCCTGGTTGTCGCCGCCAACGACGGCGTGATGCCGCAGACGCTGGAGGCGCTCTCCCACGCCCGCGCCGCCAAGGTCCCGATCATCGTCGCGGTCAACAAGTGCGACCATCCGGCCTCCAACCCGATGAAGGTCCGCCAGCAGCTCCAGGACAAGGGATTGGTTCCCGACGACTGGGGTGGCGACACGCTCTTCGTCGAGTGTTCCGCCCACACCAAGCAGGGCATCGACACGCTCATCGATTCCATCCTGCTCCAGGCGGAGTTGCTTGAGCTCAAGGCCAATCCGGACCGCAACGCCAAGGGCAACGTCATCGAGTCCGGCGTCGAAGCCGGCGGTTCCGTCGCCACCGTGCTGGTCCGCAAGGGCACCTTGCGCATCGGTGACGTCATCATCTGCGGCGAGTACTACGGCAAGGTCCGCGCCATGATGAACGAGGAGGGGCAACGCCTGAAGGAGGCTTCCCCGTCCGTCGCGGTCCGGGTCCTCGGACTCAACGGCGTCCCGGAGGCCGGTTCGGAGTTCAGCGCGGTCGAAAACGAACGCGCCGCACGGGATCTCGCCGAGGAACGCGCCGACAGCCGCAAGAAGTCGGAGCTCGACGGAGACCGGGCCAAGGGCCGGACCTCCCTCTCCGACCTTTTCGGACGCATCGGCGACCTCACCGCCAAGGTGCTCAAGGTCATCGTCAAGGCCGACACCCAGGGTTCCGTCGAGGCCCTCGTCGGCGCCCTGCGCGAGATCAAGTCGGCCAAGGTTTCCCTCGAGGTCGTCCACAGCGCGGTCGGGGCGGTCAACGTCTCGGACATCAACCTCGCCCGCGGCTCCAAGGCCGTGGTCCTTGCCTTCCACACCCGCGTCGACAACAACGCCTCCGAAGAGGCGAAGCGCCACGCCGTCGAGATCCGCCTCTACGCGATCATCTACGAACTCGTCGACCAGGTCCGCGACGCGATGGCGGGTCTCCTCGACCCGCTCCTCAAGGACACCGTCATCGGCCAGGCCGAGATCCGGAAGGTGTTCGACCTCTCCAAGGGCGGCCGTGTCGCCGGATGTTCGGTCACCAACGGGCGTCTCGTCCGCGGCAAGATGCGCCTGCGGCGCCGTGGCAACCTCGTCTACGAGGGTGTGTCGCTCACGCTCAAGCGCTTCCAGGACGAGGTCAACGAGGTCCGTTCCGGCATGGAGTGCGGTGTCCGCCTGGACGGATTCGACGAGTACGAGGAAGGCGACATCATCGAGTGCTACGTGGTCGAGAAGGTCGCCGCGAAGCTCGAATGATCCGCGGCCAGCCGTGAACAACCAGGAACCACGTCCTCCCAGCCGGAGACTCCAGCGGGTCTCCGAGCTGCTCCGCCGCGAGCTCAGCGAACTCCTGCGCCGCGAGTTCTCCGTGGAGCAGGTCGGCCTGCTCACCGTCAACGAGGTCAAGGTCGCGCCGGACATCAAGACCGCCACGGTCTACGTCAGCTTCGTCGGCACCCGCGGACAGCGCTCGGCGGCCGAGGAGAAGCTTTCCGCCCACGGCAAGCGCATCCAGGCCCTGCTCGGCCCCCACTTGAGCATGAAGTGGACGCCGGTGCTGACCTTCCTCCTCGACGACTCGATCGAGAAGGGGAACCGCGTCCTCGCCATCCTCGACGAATTGGAGCAGGGGCAGAAACCCCGCATCTGACGCCATGGCGCAGAAGGAAGCTCCCAAGGCGGTCGAGAACATCCTGGAGGCCATCCGACAGGCCAAGTCCATCCTCGTGGTCGGTCACATCCGGCCGGATGGCGACTGCATCGGAAGCCAGGTCGGCCTGGCCTTGGCGCTGGAATCCGCGGGCAAGGAGGTCACGGTCTGGAACCAGGATCCGGTGCCCGACAAGCTGCGCTTCATGGACCCCGAGAAGCGGGTCCGCAAGCCCTCCGGCGGACACAGCTTCGACCTGGTCATCGCCACCGACTGCGCCGCGTTGGACCGGCTCGGCAAGGTTGCGGGCTACCTCCCGGACGACGTGCCCCTGGTCAACATCGACCACCACGCCTCCAACACCCGCTACGGCAAGATCAACTGGGTCTCTCCCCGTGAACCCAGCACCGGCGAGCTGATCTTCGACCTCTGCAAATGGGCCGGCTGGAAGATCACCCAGCCGATCGCCGACTGCCTCTTCACCGCGGTCAGCACGGACACGGGCAGCTTCCAGTATCCGAGCACGACGCCGGACACCCTCCAGACCGCGGCCGAACTCGTCGAACGCGGGGCGAACCTCGGGCAGATCTGCCAGGAGGTCTACCAGAGCTACCCGCTCACCCGCATCCGTCTGTTGCGGCACGTCTACTCGAACTTCCGTCTCTCGGACGACGGCCGCACGGCCTACTTCTGGTTGCGCAAGCGCGACTATGCCCGTGCCGGCGCCGGCACCGAGGAGGCCGAAGGGCTCATCGACCACATCCGCGCCATCGAGGGCGTCGTGGTGGCGATGGTCTTCGAGGAGGTCGAGCCCGACGTCACCCGGGTGAGCTGGAGATCCAAGACCCCGAACGTCGATGTCGCCGCCATCGCCCAGCTGTTTGGGGGTGGCGGACACAAGGCGGCGGCCGGCGCCCGGATCCCGGGCAGTCCCCTCGGGGTCCAGCGAAGGGTCCTCACGGCCGTCCGAAAGGCCTTCAAGGCCGCCAAGTCCGCCTGATCCGAGTCCCGGATCCCGGTTCCCCCCCTCATCCGTCAGCGACAGACGACACGATGGCCATCCCCTCCATAACGCCCCTCGACGGCGCCCTGCTGGTCGACAAGCCCTCCACCTGGACCTCGCACGACGTCGTGGCGAAGCTCCGCAACCACTTCCGTCTCGAGAAGGTGGGCCATTGCGGCACGCTGGATCCCATGGCCACGGGACTGCTGATCCTCGTCCTGGGCAAGGCCACCCGCTATTCCGAGCGGTTCATGTCCTCGGACAAGGTCTACGAGGGCGTGATGCGCCTGGGGGAAACCACCGATTCCTACGACGCCGACGGCGAGTTGACCAATTCGCTGCCGGTGCCGCCGTTGTCCCTCGCCGACCTCAACGAGGCGGCCGTCCAGTTCACCGGAGACCAGCTGCAGACCCCGCCGATGGTGAGTGCGATCAAGATCGGCGGGACGCCGCTCTACAAGCTGGCGCGCAAGGGGCAGGAGGTGCATCGCGAGCCGCGGCTCGTCCACGTCTACACCTACCAGTTCGACGAGTACGAGGAGCCGTTCGCCTACTTCCGGGTCAGCTGCACGAAGGGCACCTATGTCCGGAGCCTCGCACACGACCTCGGCCAGAAGCTCGGTTGCGGCGCGCACCTGACCCGGCTCCGATGGGTGACCAGCGGCCGGTTCGACATCGCCGATGCCGCGCCCCTCGCCGAGATCCTCAAGTGGGACGCCGCGGAACTGGAGAAGCACGTCATCCCGTTCCTCAAGTTGAAGTCCTTCGAGTGATCCGGGAAAGAGCCGCGTCCGGGGACGCGGCCCACAAGGAGCCGAGGGCGGTGATGCAGGCCGCGTGCACCCAACCGGCGGATCTCCCGGTTGTGGCCCGTCCCCGCGTCACTCGTCGTCGTCGCTGACGCCCTGGATCCGCTTCATGGGGCAACCGGCGCGGAGCCAGCCGTTCACGAAGGGGTCGAGCGAGCCGTCCATGACTCCTTGGACGTCGCTGGTCTGCACGCCGGTCCGGAGGTCCTTCACCATGCGGTAGGGCTGGAAGACGTAGCTCCGGATCTGGTTGCCCCAGCTGACGCTGCCCTTGTCGCCATAGAACTTGTCCATGTCGGACTTCGCCTGGTCCAGCTTCAGCGCGAAGATCTTCGAGATGAGCATGGTCATCGCCGTGGCCTCGTTCTGCGCCTGGCTGCGTTGGGCCTGCGAGGCGGCGACGATGCCGGTGGGGATGTGCGTGAGCCGGACGGCCGTCTCGACCTTGTTCAC
>CAIYXO010000457.1 GCA_903930165.1 uncultured Verrucomicrobiota bacterium
CAGTTCGCCCAGGCGCTTGTTGTCGTTCCGGATCCGTCCCGTGAGCGTCCTGCCGAGACTCAACAGCAACGGCGTGGCCAGGTCCGGATGCTTTGCGCAGAGCTCGTCGAAACGCGCCGAGGAGATCCGGAGAAGGGTCGAGTCCACGTTGGCGATCACGTCGGCCGAACGCGGTCCGTCGTCGAAGAGGGTGATCTCGCCGAAGACGTCGCCGGGCTGGAAGGTGGCGAGCGTGGTCTCGCGTCCCGCGCTGAGAAGGCGCGCCCGAAGTTCGCCTTCGAGCACCGCGTACATCGCGTCGCCCGGTCCGCCCTGCTTCACGACCTCCTTGAATGAGGTCACCTTCACCACCTCCATGAGCTGCGCGAAACGTCCCAGCTGGGTGTCGTTCATCGAGGCGAAGATCTTCACCCGGCGCAGGGAACCGGGCCGGATGCCGGGAACCAGCTGGGTCGCGGCGGACGGGTCGGCCGCGCCTCCCGCCGTTGCCGGCTCGGAACCGCCGAACAGGGCCTGAAGCTCGGGGACATCACCGGCGCGGCACCAGGTTTGGCCCGCCTCGATGAAGATCCAGGTCGAACGCAGGACGCGCTCGTCGCCCACCCAGTCGACGAGCACCGGCAGTTCGACGGGACCGTAGACGACGTCGTCTGCGGCCCAGACGCGGAAACCGGTGGACGGGGAAGTGGAGGGATCGTTCTCGTTGGACATGGGTTCGGGGAAGGGGATCAGGCGAGCGGCGAGAATTCCCGGTGCCAGCCGGTGGACTGTTCGTAGGCGTGGGCGACGCGGAAAAGGGTGTCCTCGCCGAACGGCTTGCCGAGCAGCTGGAGGCCGATGGGCAGCTTCGGCGACGCCGTGAACCCGCACGGGATGCTGATGCCGCAGATCCCGGCCAGGTTGCAGGAGATGGTGAACACGTCGCAGAGGTACATCTGCAGCGGGTCATCCGACTTCTCGCCCACCTTGAACGCGGCGGACGGGGTCGTCGGGGTGACGATGACGTCCACCTGTTCGAAGGCCTTGAGGAAGTCGTTCCGGATGAGCGTGCGGACCTTCTGGGCCCGGATGTAGTAGGCGTCGTAGTAGCCGCTGCTGAGCACGTAGGTGCCGAGCATGATGCGCCGCTTCACCTCCGGTCCGAAGCCTTCACCGCGGGTGCGGCTGTTGAGCTCGAAGGGATCCGCGCCGTCCACCCGGGCGCCGTAGCGGATGCCGTCGAAACGGGCTAGGTTCGCCGAGGCCTCGGCCGGTGCGATGATGTAGTAGGTCGCCGCCGCATACTCGGTGTGGGGCAGGGAGACCTCCACGATCTCGGCCCCGAGCTTCCGCAATTGCTCCACCGCCTGGCGGACCGAGGCGTCCACCTCGGGATCGAGCCCGCCGATCATGTACTCCTTCGGCAGCCCGATGCGGAGGCCCTTCAGGTCCCCGTCGAAACCCGCGCGGTAGTCGACCACCGGCTCCCGCATCGAGGTCGAGTCCATCGGGTCGTGCCCGCTCAGCACCTGGGTCACCAGGGCCGCGTCGGCGACGTCCTTGGTGAACGGACCGATCTGGTCGAGGGAGCTGGCGAAGGCGGTCAGGCCGAAACGGGAGACACGGCCGTAGGTCGGCTTCACCCCGACGCAACCGCAGAGCGCGGCGGGCTGGCGGATCGAGCCGCCCGTGTCCGAGCCGATCGTCGCGAAGGCCTCATGCGCGGCCACGGCCGCGGCGCAACCGCCGGAGGAGCCACCCGGGATCCTCGTCGTGTCCCACGGGTTCAGCGTCGTGAAGAACGCCGAGTTCTCGGTCGAACTGCCCATGGCGAACTCATCCATGTTCAGGCGCCCGAAGACGACCGCGCCGGCCTCCTTCAGCTTGGTCACTACGGTGGCGTCGTAGGGGGAGATGAAGTTGCCCAGGATCTTCGACGCGCAGTTGAGGGGCTGACCCTTGTGCGCCAACACGTCCTTCAGTGCGATCGGCACGCCCAACAGCGGCTTGGCGGCGAGGGTGGCGCCACCGCGGACCAACGCGTCGGCCGCGTCTGCCTGAGCCAGCGCGTCGGCCTCGTCGAAGCTCAGGAACGCCTTCACCTGTCCGTCCACGCGTCGGATCTGGTCCAGGCAGGCACGGGTCGCCTCGCGGGAGGTGCACTCCCGCTTCTCGATGCGGGCGGTGAGCTCGGAAATGGTCAGTCGGTGCAACATCGCAGGGCGGGAATGGAACAGCGAAACCGGCATCCGGGCGAAGTGTTTTTCCGCGGACCCTTCCAACCTCCCGGCTTTCCCGATTGGCGGTTGCCCAGCCGGCCAAGCGGACGGATCCTTTCTGCGTCCCCCATGCGCCCCACCCGGATTCCATGGATTCTCCTGCTCGCCGTCTCGATGGCGTGGCTGGGCGCCGGACTTGGAGCGGAGCCCGCGAATCGGCGTCGGCTCGGGGACGCCTGGAGCGATCCGTCCAATCCGATCGTCCGGATCTTCGGCGGCGGGCGCCTCGACCTGTGGTCGCTGAGGCCGGTTTCCACCAATCCTCCGCCGGGCCAAGGCGGCCCCGGGGAGCGAAACCCCATCGACCGCTTCGTCCGGGAGCGACTGGCCGGCTCGGGGCTGGAACCTTCTCCGGAGGCGGGACGTCGGACGCTTCTCCGCCGGCTCAGCCTCGACCTGACAGGTCTGCCGCCCACGCCCGCCGAGATGGAGGCCTTCCTGGTCGATACCTCCGCGGACGCCTACGAGCGCCAGGTGGAGCGCTTGCTTGCGTCTCCGCGACACGGTGAGCACCAGGCGAGGCTGTGGCTGGACGTGGTGCGGTACAGCGACAGCAACGGCTTCGACTGGGACGAGTTCCGTCCGAGGGCGTGGCGGTTCCGCGACTACGTGGTCCGCAGCTTCAACCGCGACATCCCGTTCGACCGCTTCATACGGGAACAGCTGGCCGGTGACGAACTGGTGGAGGGACTTCCGACGAACGCCGATGAACAGGACGCCTGG
>CAIYXO010000458.1 GCA_903930165.1 uncultured Verrucomicrobiota bacterium
CGGTGGCGGCGGGCCGACGGGAACACCTTCAGCGAGGCGAGGGCCGGCTCGTTGGTGACCACGAACGGCATGCCCGCGCGGATCCAGCCGACGAGGGTCCGGTGGATCGGCGAGCCCACTTCGAAGCGGCGTCCACCCTCGTGCGGGATCCGGCCGGTCGCCTTCTGCAGGAGCAGGCTTTCGTCGGGCGCGGCGGGGAAGATCCGGCGTCCGCGGTCTTCCATCACGATCTCGGCGTGGTCCGCCGCCGGGTCGAAGGAGAAGACCGAGAGCTTGAATCCGTTCTGTCCGTCGGGCTTCGCGTGGCACGCCCCGGCCGCGCAGCCGGCCTGGCTCAGCAGGGGCAGCACGTCCCCGACGAAGGATGGATCGGGTTGCGTAGGCGGCATCGTCCCGTTTCGGACCCGCAGCGTCGTCGTCAGCCGTCCGAACCGCAGGTCGACCGCGTTGGTTCCGGCGGCGGTGCCGGGAAGCAGGCGGAGTCCCCGGATCCCAAGGGATTCCAAGCCGGAGCGCCGTGGCACTTCGATGCGAACGTGGGGTGTCAGGTCGACCTCGAAGCCGTCGGGGTCGAGTCCCGTGACCCGGAATGCGCGTTGCGGCGACCGGGGTCCGAGATCGAGTTCGGTCGGGTGCACCTCGATGGAACGGAAGGCCGTCGACTTCAGGTTGGCGGGTGTCTTTTCCCGCCCCGAAGCGGGGCTCCGGGCAGCCGCTGGATCCGTTCGGGGCGCCGGAAGCGATGGCGCCGACGAAGCCGGAACCGAAAGCGTCGCGAGCAGCCGCGACTCGCCATCCCAGACCTTGACCGAACCGTCGTGACCGCCGGCGTGGAAAAGACGTCCGTCCGGCGAGGCCGCAAGGCTGAGCGCGGCGGAATCGAGCGAACCGATCCGGCGCTCGTCCGCGGTCGCGGAACTCTGCTCCCCGGAATGCGCCTTCAGCCGCGTGTAGCGGAAGACATCGCCCTTCTCGGTGGCGACGGCGACCGCGGAGCCGTCGGCCGGCCAGACGACCGCTGTGATGCCGGCGGTGTGGTTGCCCAGCGACGTGACCTTTTCCCGGGTCGCGATGTCCCAGACCTTGACCTGCCGATCGGCGCCGCCGCTGACGACCTGTGTGGCGTTGGTGTTGAACGCCGCGGACAGCACCTGTGCGGTGTGGCCTTCGAGCACCGCGATCTCGGTGCGCTTCGCGGCGTCCCAGACCTTCACCAGGGAATCGCCGCCGGCGCTCACGAGCCGGCTTCCGTCGCGGCTGTACTGCAGGCTGAAGACGGTGTCGCCATGGGCCTTCCATGAGGCCTCCGCGCGTCGGGTGCCGGAAGCGAGAATCCGGATCCAACCGGGCCGGCCATCTCCGCCGTCGGCGGCCGCCAGCCGGGCGTCGTCGGGGCTGAAGGCCAGCGCGGTGATCCGTCCGGTGAGGACATCGGAGGCGCCGCCGTCGGGTTCCAGCGTGTCCGGATTCCAGAACCGGATGGAACGGAACGCCCCCGAGACGAGGCGTGTCCCGTCGTGGCTCCAGGCGAGGGACTGGACGGCGTCCACGTGGGCCTGGGCTTCCCGGAGGACGGGACGGTTCGTCCGGGTGAGGTCGTGCAGGAGGATCGATCCGCCACGTCCCACCGCGAGGCGCGTGCCGTCCGGCGAAACGGCCAGCGCGGTCACCGGGTGGAATCCTTCGGGCAGCGGTTCCAGGCGCACCTCGTGGCGCGGACCCGAATCCTCTTCGCCGAGGGCCGCGGCGTCCCAAGGGGCGCCGGCGCGGACCCAGTCGCGGAGCGTGCGGATCCGGGCCGGATCGAGCTGCTTGCGCGGCGGCATGTGCGGATCGCCTTGGACCTCGACGAGCGCGACGAGGCGGCTTTGGTCCGGGCGGCCCGGGACGACGGCCGGGCCTTCCTCGCCACCGCGCAGCAGGCCTTCCCGGTTGGACAGGTCGAGACCGCCCTTCCGCTTCTCGCCGTGGCAGGAAAGGCATTCCGAGCGCAGGACCTCCATTGCGGCGCGGGTCTGTTTCGACGGCGCGGCCGCCGCCTTCATGGGAAGGCAGAGGAGGGCGGCGAGAAGCCACGGCCGGAGGTTTGCCACGGGACGCTTCAAGGGATGTCCGTCGATGGAGCCCGGAGGATCGGCGGCTGGCAACTCCGCGGGGCTTGGATGCGGCGATTCCTACTTCGCCGGACCGAGGCGGTAGCGGAGGTAGTCGCGAGAGACCCCCAGCCGGCGGGCGGCGGCGGAGACGTTCCCGTCGGATTGGGCGAGCGCCTCGCGGATCAGGCGGAGGATGGCGTCCTCCAGCGAGAACCCGGACTCGGGAAAGCGGAAGCCAGCATTCCACCAGTCGCTGGTCACGGTGTCCCCCGGCAGGGAACCGGGACCGGGAACAGCCGGGAAGTGGGTTGCCCCGGCGCCGGCGCCGAGCAGCGACTCGAGGTCCAACTCGGGTCCCTCCTCGAAGACCAGCGCCCGTTCCAGTTCGTGCATGAGTTCCCGCACGTTGCCGGGCCACGCGTAACCGAGGAGGCGGCGACGGCCGGTTTCCGAGAGCGGACGTCTGGGAAGGCGATGCCGTTCGGAAACCTGCCCAAGGAGGGCCTCGGCGAGGGGGAGCAGGTCCGAGGCGCGTTCCCGGAGCGGCGGCAGGTGGACGCGGAAGAGGTCCAGTCGGTGGAGCAGGTCTTCGCGGAAGGTCCCTTGGGCCACCATCGCGCGAAGGTCGCGGTTGGCGGCGGTGACCACGCGGACATCCACGGGTATCCAGCGGTTCCCGCCGACCCTCCGGATGCGCCGGTCCTCGAGCGTGGTGAGCAGCTTGGCCTGGATGCCGAGGGAGAGGCTGGTGAGTTCGTCGAGGAACAGGGTGCCACCGTGGGCCGCCTCGAAGAGTCCGATGCGGGTGGAACGGGCGTCCGTGAAGGCGCCCTTCTCATGGCCGAACAGCTCGGATTCCGCGAGCGATTCGGGGATGGCGGAGCAGTTCGCCTCGACCAGTGGGGCGCTGGCGCGGGGACCCTCGTTGTGGAGCCAGCGGGCGACGGTGGTCTTGCCCGTGCCGGTTTCGCCTTGGATGAGCACCGGGGGCAAGGCGGTCAGCATGCGCTGGTCGGCGGCGAGGATCTTCCGCACCTGCGCCTCGACGCCGGCCAGCCCGGGTCCGAAGAAGAGGCGGGGGGATCCCGAGCGGCGTTGTTCCTCGACGCGGCCGGCGGCCCGGGCCGAGCGGGCACGACGCAGGGTCAGGGCCAGCGCATCGGGTTCGAAGGGCTTCGGGAGGTAGTCCAGGGCGCCGAGCCGCATCGCCTCGACCGCGCCGCGGATCCCGCCCTCCGAGGTCATGACCACCACGCCGGTGTGTGCGGGGAACACCCGGTCCCGAAGCAGGTCGGGTCCGAGGCCGTCCGGCAGGTTCACGTCGATCAGCGCGAAGTCGAAGTTGTCCCTGGCGAGGATCTCCCGCGCGGTGGCGATGCGGTCGACGGCGGTGACCTCGGCCCCGAGGCGTTCGAGGCCGGACACGACATGGCGACGCCAGAGCGGTTCGTCCTCGAGGACGAACACGTTCAGGCCGGCGAGCGGATCGGAGGACATGAGGCGGCGGAAGGTTTGAGGACGGCGCGACCGGAGGTGCAATCCCTGGTTGGACGTCGGACTTCGGAACAGGACGGCTTCTATCGGGAAACCAACGTGATCGGAAAGCCCGATCCGCACGAACCTTCGGCGGTGTCGGGTTTGGTTCCCCAACCTGGTCGCGTGGGTTGGGGACTATTCCCCAACTGGGACCGGCACCGCAGGGTGTCGAAGCATGACATCCGTCGTAAGTGCCTGATTGAAAGGTGTTCCAGATTCCTTGTCGGGCTGGCATTCCCTGTGCAGGGGAGGTCGTCAGAATCGCGGGGCATGTCCGGATGGGTTCCGGAGCGGCCACAGCGAAGTCAGCAAAACAAGAAGGGCAAGCACATGAAGATCCACAGTTCCATTCGCATCCTGACCGTGGTGGCCGCACTGGCCGCCGGCGCGACCGCTTTCGGCGCCGAGACCGAAGTCCGCCGCGAGGACCGTCCTGCGACGACCCCTCCTGCCGAGCGTCCGGGTCGTGGTGCGCGCATCGAGGTCCCGCGCATCGAGGTTCCCTCGGGCGTGCTGAGCCAGCTGCCGCAGGCGTTGCAGGACCAGATCGCCCGCTACCGCGAGCTTTCCCAGACCTTCATCACCGGGCAGCGCGAGCTGACCTCGACACTGCGTGCGGCGACCGAGGAGGAACGCAACCGGATCCGCGAACAGCTCCGTGCGAACCGCGAGCGTTTCCTGACGGACACCCAGACGCTCCGCACCGAGATCCGCGACCAGCTCCGTGAGATCCGGCACACGCTGCGTGAGCAGCAGGACGGCACCGGCACCGGTGGCGGCCAGGGCCGTGGACGCGGCGGCGATCGTCCTCGTGGCTGAGATTTTCCAACGGGGACGCCGGACGGGTCTCCGGCGTCCGGGTTGGAGGACAGGCGGACCGCTCATCCGGTCCGCCTGTCCCATTTCCGCCTTCCGCCGGAGCCAGGTCGGTTCCGGGCAGTTGGTACGTCTTTGCCTTCTCATCCTGGTCTGCGTCGGCCTCGGCGGCTGGGACCGCCGGGCGATGGCGGGTCCTTGGAGCGCGGGTCCGATCCGGGTGCCGGAGGACGTGCCGACCGCCGAGTCCCTCGCCTGGCAGACCCTTTTCACACTGAGGTCGACCGGTGGTTGGCGGGACAACGTGCTGCTGGCCGGGACCAATTCCCAGGCGACGCCGTTCGCCGGTGTGGGTCTCGAGTTCTTCCTCTTCCGTCTGCCGGTGGACGCCCATCGGTTCAACCTGATGCTCACGGGCGACGACCGGAGGTACCTGCGCTCATTGCGGGCTCCCGATGGCCAGGA
>CAIYXO010000459.1 GCA_903930165.1 uncultured Verrucomicrobiota bacterium
GGTCCGAGGAGTACCGTCTCCAGGGCCAGCAACGGATCGCCAAGCTCCGTGAAGTCTTCAAGGACGGCCCGATTCCCGCACAGGTGCAGGAGGTCGAGACGGCCTTCAACCGCCTGGTGGCCTCCTTCGCCCAGGTGAAGGGGATGGTCGAGGCGGACTTCGCCGGGGCCATGAAGCTTCTCGACGGCGAGGTTCCGGCGCGGGTCGCCACGCTTTCCGAGGCCACCGCCCTCCTCAAGGAACAATGCCTCGCGTCCGCCAACGACCGCGTCGACCGGACCGTCATCGGATTCGGCCAGATCCGAGGCAGCGCCGTCGGCTTCGGCGTGGCGTCGGTCGCCGTTTCCCTGGCGGCGATGCTGCTCGTGACCCTCGTCGCCCTCCGCACCGGACGGGCCCTGTCCGGGATCGTCTCCCGCCTGGAGACCGACGCCAACGACGTCACCGCCGCCGCCGGACGCCTTTCCTCGGTCAGCGAAAGCCTGGCCCAGTCGAGCTCCAAACAGGCCGCGTCGGTCGAGGAGACCAGCGCCTCGATGGAGGAGATCCGCAGCATGATCCTCCGCAACTCCGAGCACGCCTCCTCGGCGAAGGGCCTCGCCAACGAAGCGCGGGCCGCCGCCGAGAACGGCTCCAAGGACATGTCCGAGCTCTCCACCGCGATCAAGGAGATCAAGCAGTCCTCGGACGAGATCTCGAAGGTCCTCCAGAGCATCAACGAGATCGCCTTCCAGACCAACATCCTCGCCCTGAACGCCGCGGTCGAGGCGGCCCGTGCCGGCGAGGCCGGACTCGGGTTCGCGGTGGTCGCGGACGAGGTCCGGAACCTCGCCCAGCGCTGCGCCGTCGCCTCCCGCGAGTCCGAGGCCAGCATCTCCAAGTCCCTCCAGCGTGCCATGGCCGGCGTGGCCATCTCCGGACGCGTCGTCGAAAGCCTCGGGAACATCGTCGGCAAGGCCCGCGAGGTGGACAACCTCGTGGCCCAGATCGCGGCGGCCTCCGGCGAGCAGGCCCGCGGCATCGAGGTGATCAACGGCTCGATGGGCGAGATCGACCGCGCCACCCAGAGCACCGCCGCCGAGGCGGACCTGAGCGCCCGCGACTCCGGTCTGCTGAAGGAAAGGTCCGCCGGGATGCGCTCTGCGGTCGGCGACCTGGTCCTCCTCGCCGGACACAAGTCCTGAGGCCGGATCCTGAGTTCGACGGCCCCGCCCCGGACACCGGGCGGGGCCGTCACCTTTCGGCTCATTCCACAGGGCGCCCCTTGCTACCCCGGGGGCGGTTGTGCCATCCATCCGGGACATGAATTCCGGAGTCAGCGCCCTGAACGCCGCGGTCCAGGAGTCGAGCGCCTTCATCAATCCCCTGATGGGGGAGATCAACCGCTGCGTCGTGGGACAGAAATACCTCGTCGAACGCCTGATCATCGGCCTGCTCGCCAACGGCCACGTCCTGCTCGAAGGCGTCCCCGGCCTCGCCAAGACGCTCTCCGTCAAGACCCTGGCGACCGCGCTCCACGTGAAGTTCTCACGTCTCCAGTTCACGCCGGACATGCTCCCGGCGGACGTGGTCGGCACGCAGATCTACAATCCTTCCGGCGGCTTCACCACCCGGCAGGGTCCCGTGTTCGCCAACCTCGTCCTCGCCGACGAGATCAACCGCGCCCCCGCCAAGGTCCAGTCCGCGCTTCTCGAGGCCATGCAGGA
>CAIYXO010000460.1 GCA_903930165.1 uncultured Verrucomicrobiota bacterium
GCATCGGCGACACCATCCGCGTCTCGCTCACCGAAGACAGCCCCCGCGAGATCGCCGTCTGCAACGAGCTGCTCGCCCAGGTTCCGACGCTGGTCTCCTCCGCCCCGATCGCCCCGGGCCTGACCACGTCGGCGCCGCCTTGGGACCCGTTCGTCTTCAAGCGCCGGGAATCCGACGTCGCCGATCTCGGCGACGTCCGCTGCGGCGGCACTGAGACGGTCCGCGTCGTCGTCACCCGCGCCGTCTTCGACGCCGTCGCTCCGCGCATCGCGGCCAAGGCCGACGTCCGGCCCGAAGCCGTCCTCGAGGACCTCAACCTTCTCGAACTCGATCCGACCTCCCCGATCTCCATCGAGGCGATCCCCTGCGACACTCAGCTGGTGACCGTCCGCGATGGAGTGTCGATCCCCGTGATCACCGCGTTCCGCCTGCTGGCCGTTCAGCTCGCCCGACTCGGACGCCGCAACCCGATCCTGCTCAAGGACACCCTGACCGACGCCGCGTCCACGGAATCGCCCCAGGCGGCCCTCCTGCGGGCCTCGGTGAACATCGGCTCGCTCCTCGCGGAAGGCATCGGCGACGCGATCCTGGTGCGGGGCGAACCGGGCTCCGGCCAGTCGCTGCGCCTGGCGTTCAACATCCTCCAGGCGGCTGGATGCCGGTCCTTCAAGACTGATTACGTGGCCTGCCCGAGCTGCGGCCGCACCCTGTTCAACCTCCAGACGGTCACCGCCCGGATCAAGGCCCGCACCGGCCACCTGAAAGGCGTGAAGATCGCCATCATGGGCTGCATCGTGAACGGCCCTGGAGAGATGGCCGACGCGGACTTCGGCTACGTCGGTGGCGCCCCGAACAAGATCAACCTCTACGTCGGGAAGAAGCCCGTGAAGTTCAACATCCCGGAGGAGGAAGCCGTGGACCGCCTCGTGGACCTCATCCGCGAGCACGGCAAGTGGGTCGAGGCGGAGCCCGCTGCCGCCGCCGCCCAAGTCTGAGGGACCTCCGGGGATCTCGACAGCGATCCCTTCGGACTCCACGACACGAACGCCGCGGTCCACTCCGGGTCAGCGTTCTAAGAGGCCATCCGCGCCCTCAGCGAATGGCTCGTTGTCGAAGCCACTGGGGAGGCCGAGGAACCCGCCGGCGGGAAGACCAAGTCATCGCCGGTGTCCCCCGTGGGTTTACCATATTCCGAGAATCTCCTCAGGGTATGGAGTACCGGCTTCAGCCGGCGGAAACCGTCTCACCCCAAACGCCTCAGAATCCAACCCAACTGGCCAAGGGGATCAGCCTCGCCGGACGGAATTGTGTATCCCTCGGACGTGTCCCCAGTGGGAGGTCACTTCCCCGGAAACCACGCCGCCCGACATCGTCGTCCGATCTCTGTGGACGACGATGCCGGGCACGTGGCCCCAAACGGATCGTGATCGCGTCCTTAGACGCGTTCGGGCACTTCGAATCCCTTGCGGTACTCGCGGGTGAGGCGCTGGTTGGCGGCCGCGTTGCCGCGGAACCGCTCCTTCGAGACGTCCATCCGCAGGCGCTCTCCCAGGACCACCGGCTGGGATGCGATGTCGACGCCGTTGGCCCCCAGGTGCTCGGCGAGGCGTCCAAAGGTCTCCTGGGCCATCGGCTCTCCCTTCAGGCGCTCGCGCACCGCGTCCGGCACCAGTCGGCTGCCCAGTTGGTAGCTGATGTTCCCGGTGTGGCAGAGGGCGCTGGACAGGTGCCCCTCGAGGATCTCCGCGTTGAGGTCGGCGTTGCGGCGGCTGCGCATGGCCCCGATGAAGTTGGCGTAGTGGTCGGCCCCCTCGCGCCAGGACTTGATCTCCTTGCCCGACTTGTCGAACGCCTTCGCGCTGTCGTAGCTGGGGATGACCATCCGCCCGCCTTCGCACTCGATCACCACGCCCACCTGGGCGCCGTGGTAGTCCGGCATGTTCTTCGCCCAGCGGTTGTCCTGGAACTCCTTCGACTTCGGCAATCCGCGGACCTCGAAGATCAACGGAGCCTTCTCGTAGCCGTGGTAGACGAACTGGCTGTTGGGGGTGTCGCCGTCGTCCTTGTAGCCGAAGCGCCCGCCCACGCTGAACACGAACGGGCTGAGCGTCTTCTCCCGCAGGGCCCAGCGGGCGATGTCCATCTGGTGGATGCCCTGGTTGCC
>CAIYXO010000461.1 GCA_903930165.1 uncultured Verrucomicrobiota bacterium
GCCTGGAACGGGAAAACGAGTACCTGCGCGAGGAAGTCCGCATCCGACCCGGCGCCATCGTGGGCTCGAGCCCGGCCCTGCGACAGGTGCTGGAACAGATCGCGGTGGTGGCTCCCACCCAGGCCAATGTGCTGGTGCTCGGGGAATCGGGCACCGGCAAGGAGCTCGTCGCCCGCGCGATCCACGAGGCGAGCACCCGTTCCCGGAGACCGCTGGTCCGGGTGAACTGCGCGTCGATTCCCAAGGAGCTCTTCGAGAGCGAGTTCTTCGGCCACGTCCGCGGCGCCTTCACCGGTGCCATCCGCGATCGTGTCGGACGCTTCGAGCTGGCCGACGGCGGCACGCTCTTCCTCGACGAGGTCGGGGAGATCCCGCAGGAGCTGCAGGCGAAGCTGCTCCGGGTGCTCCAGGAAGGGCAGTTCGAGCGCATCGGCGAGGAACGGACGCGGACCGTCGACGTCCGGATCGTGGCCGCAACCAACCGCGACCTGCTCCAGGAGGTCCGCGACGGCCGTTTCCGCCAGGATCTCTACTACCGGCTGGGGGTGTTCCCGGTGCAACTGCCGCCGCTGCGCGACCGGATCTCCGACATTCCGGCACTCGCCGAGTTCTTCCTGCGCACCGCCTCCGCAAGGCTCGGGGTCCGGACCCCGCGCATGGGCGCCGCCCAGGTGTCCGCGCTGCAGCGCTACGACTGGCCCGGAAACGTCCGGGAACTCCAGAACGTGCTCGAACGGGCCGTGATCCTGAGCCGCGGCGGTATGCTGCAGGTGGAAACGCTCCTCCCGGGTGCCGTCGCCGCACGCCCCGCCGATCCTGCCGATCCCGCCGCCCCGCCCACGCCGGGCCCCGTGGAAACCCTCGCCGACATCGCCCGGCTCGAGCGCGAGGTCATCCGGCGCGCCCTGCAGGAATCCGGCGGGAAAATCTATGGAGCCGACGGCGCCGCCGCACGCCTTGGGCTCAAGCCGACGACCCTCGCCTCCCGCATCAAGGCCGCGGGCCTCGACGCACGCTGACGTCGGTTCCGCGGGTCTTCGCAAGTTTCCGCTAAAGCTCTTCGGGCTCCCGCCGATGGACTCGGTGGGAAACCGGGTTCGATCGTCGCAGGAGGTGGCTTTCGGCCCGGGGATTGGAGAGGAAACTTATGAAACGCACGTTCGTCGTGTGTGCGGCCATGATGGCCATTCAATTGGGGGGCTCCGCGGAAATCGTGGAGGAACTGCAACCGGGCGACGGAGACGTCACCATCATCGAGGACACCGGGGAGAATCCGGACCTGGACTCGTTGCTGGGAAATCCCGACAGCGGCCTGTTCGACAACTTCGTCAATGGAGTCTGGCAGGACCCATTCTCGATGGGACCCGGCTCAACGGGCTACTCGGGAGGTTCCACCAATGTCAGCATCGGCTACCTGCCGTCCCCGGGAAGCTCCGGCAACCCCGGCAGCATGTTCGCCCCGGCCGCCAACGCCTCTCTTGAGCTGTTCCGTCTCAGCATGCCGGGCGCACGGTTGAGCCTGACCTCGGTGGATCCGGTCCCCGAGCCCGGAACCTGGGCGGCGATCGTCGCCGCAGGTGTCATCGGCACATCGGTCTGGTTCCGCCGTCGGACCGCCTGAGCCGCCGCATCAGGTGAGCCGGACAGGATCCCGGTCGACCGGCGCCTCCTGGATCCTGAAGGCCGCGGCGATGTCGGACATCGCGACTTCCGCGGCTTGCTCCGAACGGGCATGGATCCGCGCAAGGAGGTCTCCCGGACAGACCGAATCACCCACCTGGACCAGGCGGTCGAGCCCGACCTCGGGATCGATCTCGTCGCCGGCCTGCAGGCGTCCCGCACCCAGGCGACGCACCGCCTCGCCCAGCCGGCGCGCGTCCACCTGACAGACGAAGCCGGACGCGGGACTCCGGACCTCGCGGACCACCGGAGCGAGGACGTCGGAGCCGAGCCGCCGGAAGTAGGCGTCCATGTCGGCACCCTGCCGTTCCAACATCCGGTTCCAAACGAGCAGCGGCCTTCCTGAATCCAACTCGCCGGAGGCGACACCGATCGCCGCGGCGAGGTCGGTGGCACGTCCGGTCTGGACGAGCAGGCTCCCGGCAAAGCAGCACACCAGTTCCCTCAGGTCGGCCGGCCCCTTTCCCCGGAGACAATCCACCGACTCCACAACCTCCAGCCAATTGCCGGCGGAGCGTCCGAGAGGCTGGTCCATCCGGGTCACGAAGGCGCGGGTCCCGACGCCACATTGGTTGGCCAACCCCTCCAGCGACTCCGCCAACCGCGTAGCCTCCGCGCGGGTCCGCATGAACGCAGCGGCGCCGCACTTCACGTCCAGGACCAGGGCTTCCAGGCCCTCGGCCAGCTTCTTGGACAGGATCGAGGCGGTGATGAGGTCTCGGCTGGGTACGGTGCCGGTGACGTCCCGCAGGGCGTAGAGGATCCGGTCCGCAGGCACCATGCGTTCGGTCTGCCCCACCATCGCCACGCCGTCCTGCTCGACCAGTTCCCGGATCCTCTCGGACGGCAGACGCGTGCTGAATCCCGGGATGCTCTCGAGCTTGTCGAGGGTGCCGCCCGTGATGCCGAGTCCACGGCCGGAGATCATCGGCACCCGGAATCCGAGGCTGGCCAGCAAGGGAGCCAGCGGCAGCGACACCTTGTCGCCGACTCCACCCGTGGAGTGCTTGTCGACCACCGGACGGCGGGGGTCACGGGACCAGTCGAGGACCTCGCCGGAATCCCGCATGGCGAGGGTCAGCGTCCGGCGCTCGGACTCGTCCATTCCCCGGAACAGGACGGCCATCAGGAAGGCCGACACCTGCTCGCGGGGGAGCACGCCGGCCACCACCTCACCCACGAATCCCCGGATCTCATCGGGCGACAGCGTGCCGCCGTCCCGCTTGCGCTCGATGAGGTCGAGGAATGCCATGGGCCGGATTCAATCGACGGCGAACGCAGAACGCCAGCGCGGAGGCGTTTCCGGGGAAGATCCGGCTGGAACCGGTCTCGAACCGGCCCATCGGACAGGCGTGGGACGACACTGGCCAGAATCCGGCCGTGGTGTTACCCCTCTCTTTCGCTGCGCTCCGGTAGAGCGCCACCAACATGGCCAACAAAGTCATCCGAAAGAAGGATCTCGACGTCGAACAGGTTCCGCCCGCCGTCACGCCTCCCCTGCTCGACGGCTCCGAGACCTCGTTTTTCACCAAGCCGAAACTGTCTTCCAAGTCGAAGAAGCGGGACATCCCGGAAGGTCTTTGGACCAAATGCCCCAGCTGTGAAAACCTGATCTACGACAAGGAGTTGGATGACAACCTGAAGGTCTGCCCGAAGTGTTCCCACCACTTCAAGCTGGGGGCCCGTGAACGGATCCATTCCCTCGTCGAGACCTGCTCGTTCGAGGAGATCGACCCGCTGATGGAAAGCGTCGACATGCTCCGCTTCACCGGCACCGCGAGCTACGAGGCCAAGCTCAACTCGTACCGGAAGAAGATGCCGATGCTGAAGGACGCGGTGATCACCGGCCTGGGATCCATCGGCCAGCACCGGGTCGCCCTGGGGGTGATGGATTTCAATTTCCTGGGTGGTTCGATGGGTTCGGTCGTTGGCGAGAAGCTCACCCGACTGATCGAGACCGCGACCGAGCGGGGCGTCCCCCTGATCATCGTCTCCAGCAGCGGCGGCGCCCGGATGTACGAAGGCATGTTCAGCCTCATGCAGATGGCGAAGACCTGCGGCGCCCTCGCCTACCACGGACGGCAACGGCTTCCCTACATCAGCGTCCTCACCGATCCGACCACGGCCGGCGTGATGGCGAGCTACGCGAGTGTCGGCGACCTGATCCTTGCGGAACCGTGCGCCACCATCGGGTTCGCGGGGCGGCGCGTTGTCGAGGCCACGACCCAGTCCGAGCTGCCGCCCGACTTCCAGACCGCGGAGTTCCTCATGAAGCGGGGCCTGATCGATTCCATCGTCCCCAGGTTGGAGATGAAGGCCCGGCTGATTGGCTACCTGGACTTCCTGACCTCGGCCCGACGCGATTCCTGAGGCCGACGGACACCCCTGCGATGCGACCGGCGTCGCCGGTGGGACAGGAGTCCGTTGCCGGACGGCGACTTCGGATCCACGGTCGTCCATGGCCAAGGCACCTGAACTCCAACTGAAGACCGGGGACGTCGCCCCCGACTTCTCCGCCGTCACCACCGACGGTTCCCGCATCGAACTCTCCCGGCTTCGGGGCAAGCACGTGGTGCTCTACTTCTATCCGAAGGA
>CAIYXO010000462.1 GCA_903930165.1 uncultured Verrucomicrobiota bacterium
CCGCCGGCGCTGATGCCGGCCCCTGGGGCCAGGGTGCAGAGGATCCCGGCTGCGGCCATGCCCACGTTGTCGCAGAGGTTCTGCACCGCGATGGTCTTGCCGAGCTTTCCGGGATCGGACTCGGACTGCAGCGCGGCGTTGAAAGGAATCAGGAAGAGTCCCGCGGCGACACCGGCTCCGATCAACAGCGCGACGATCGCCGGAAGCAGCACGAAGGAGACGGACCGGACGCCGTCGGGGCCGGTGGATTCCCAGGTCCGTCGGGCGATGTCCGGCAGCCCGAGCGGTCCGGCGGCAAAGAGAAGCAGCAGCATTCCGGAGAGGAAGAGGCCGTGGTGCCTGGAATGCCGGAGGTCACCCACCCGATAGAGCACGCCGGCGAGGATGCTGCCGGCCATCACGCCGACGCTGAGCCAGAGCCCCAGCAGGGCGATCTGGGTGTTCGTGGGAAGCCGAAGCACGTTGAGCCCCCATGCCTGGAAGTTGATCTTCATCGCGGCGCCGCAGACCCAGAAGAGCGCCGTGCCGACCAGGACCTTCGCGAGTCGCTGTCCGCGGAAGAGGTCCATCAGATGCGTGTGGAACTCGCCGATGCTGCGACGGAGGACAACCGAGGTGTCGGCTGGCGTGCGTTCCATCACGAGGTTGAGCAGGAACGATGCGCCGAACACGCCGAGGATGGCCGCGTAGCAGGTGGCGATGGGCAGCCTGTCCACCATCACGGAACCGCCGACGGCTCCGACGAGGATGGCGACGAGGGTGAGCAGCTCGACGGTGCCGTTGGCCTTGACCAGCCGTTCCCGGGGCAGGATCTCGGGCAGGATGCCGTACTTGGCGGGACCATAGATGGCCGCACCGATACCCACGATGAAGTAGCCGGGTCCCTGCCAGAAGGGGCCGTACCAGACGCTGAGTCCGCAGAGCGCCGCGCCCAAGACCTTGAGGAGATTGCCCCCGGCGAGCCACGACGTCTTCGAGTAGCGGTCGTTGAGGAATCCCGCGAGGGGCGCGAGCAGGATGTAGGGGATGAAGAGCAGGCTCGCGTAGAGGCCGCTGCGCACCCGCAGTTGGTCGGGAGTGATCGTGCCGGCCTGCTGCATCAGGGTCAGCTGGCCGACGATCACCGCCAGGATGGCGTTGTCCCCGAAGGCCCCGATGAACTGGCTGAGGAGCAGGAGCGGGTAGTTGCGTGCGGATTTCATGGGTCTTTCTGCTGGGGATCAGGCGTGGGATGCCGTCCGGATCCAATCCGGCGCGGAGCCGTGGCGGCGGTTGGAGGTGTCGATCCGGCGGCGCAGGTGGAAGAGCTTCCAGAGAAGGCACTCGAGGCGCGTCCAGAAGCGGAAGCGTTCGAGGACGGGATTGAGGAACTCCGTGATCACGCAATAGTGGGTCGACTTCGGGTCGGTGTGGTGGCGGGCGTGATGACGGGCACTCTGGAAGACCTTCAGGTCCTGGAGAAGGCTGATCCATGGACCGTTCTCGCGACGGCTGCGGTGGGCCCATTTGTGGATCTGGTTCGCGTTGCCCACAAGGGCGGCGAAGAGGAAGGCCTGCCAGCCCAGGAATCCGGCCCAGGCGGCCACGCCCAGGAAGACGCCGGCGAGGATCATCTGGTCCCAACAGGATTCCCACCATGACTTGCGGGTGAAGTGCCGGGGAAGGTGATGGTGGAGGATGTTGGGCCTTCCTATCAGCTCGCCCACCACCGGGCTGTTCTCCCGGATGTAGGCGTCCTCGATCCAGTGGACGAACCCGACGACGAAGTCGGCGACGAGGAAGATCCCGGTGGTCTGCAGCGGAATGGAGAACCAAACGTTCATGACGCCGCACGATGTCGCCGATATGGCCTCGTTCGGGTGAATCGAAAAGTGGTCCCCCAACATTGATGCAGTCGATTCCGGCGGCGAGTGTCGCCTCGTTTGGATGCCATCACCAACCAGTCGCGCCGTCGCCGCATCCTGTCCGGAGTCGGTTGGGCGATCCTGGCCTTGACGATTCTCTCCCAGGTGTTGGCCTGGAACCACGCCCGGAAGTTCATGACCTTCTCCGATGCGGTGGATCGGACGCGTCCACCCGAGAAGCTGGGGCGCTGGGAGCGGCTGGTTGTCCTCTTCCGCGGCGTCGATTTCCCGCGTCCGACCAACCGTCGGACACCCATGGATGTCGGCCTGGGTTTCGAGACCCTGCGCATCCCCGCCGAACCGGAGGTGATGCTCGAGGCCTGGAGGATCCCGGCGCCCAAGGAAAGTCCGGCCCGTGGCGTGATCCTGCTCTTCCACGGCTATGGCGGCAGCAAGGACGGCCTCCTCGGGATGGGGATGGAGTTCCATCGGATGGGTCTCGAGGTCTGGCTGACCGACTTCCGTGGCGTCGGCGGTTCCAGCGGAAGCACCACCTCCCTGGGATATCATGAAGCCGAGGATGTCCGGGCGGTCTATGGGGCTGCGGCGGATCGTGCGCCCGGGTTGCCGGTGTTCCTCCATGGCGCCTCGATGGGGGCGGCGGCCGTGATGCGGGCCGTGGCGGAACTCGGGATCCGGCCCGTGGGAATCGTGGGCGAATGCACCTTCGCCCGTTTCCAGGACGCGGTGGAGAACCGGTTTGCTGTGATGGGGTTGCCGAGGAATCCCGGCGGTTGGATGCTGACCTTCTGGGGAGGCCGGGTGGCGGGATTCGACGCGTTTCAACATCAACCCGTCGAGTACCTCCGCCGGATCCGGATCCCGGTGCTGCTGATCCACGGGGACCGCGACACGAGGGTGCGTTCGGAGGAGGCCGAGGAACTGGGGCGCGCGGCGGCGGGGCCGGTCAAGCTGGCGCGTTTGGCCGACTCCGGTCACGAGGGTGGACTGGCCACTTCTCCGACCGAGTGGAGGAGGGCGTTGGAGGCGTTCCTGGACGCACATCTCCCGCCGCCGAGCCGCTGAAGCCCGGCCTTGTCTGGGATCGGGTCGCCAAGCACGTTCAACGGCGATGTCCGAGTCCGAATCCACTCCGCGGCTGCTGCTCGTGGACGGTCATGCCTACGCCTACAGGGCCTTCCACGCGATCCGCTCCTTGAACGGACCCGACGGCGCACCCACGAACGCGCTCTACGGCTTCATCAAGATGCTGCAGAAGATGGAGGGGATCCTGAAGCCGACCCATCGCCTGGTGATCTGGGACGGGGGGCTCGCAGAGGAACGGATGGCGGAACTGCCCGGATACAAGCAGCAGCGTCCGCCGATGCCCGACGGGTTGGCGGTGCAGATCGACCAGATGCCGGGTTGGCTCGCGGCCGCGGGCTACGCCTCCTGGGAGCGGGACGGCACCGAGGCCGACGACTGGATCGGGACCTACGCCAAACGGGCCGAGGCCGCCGGCTGGGGCACGGTCGTCGCCAGCTCGGACAAGGACTTCATGCAGCTGGTCAACGAGCGGACCGGACTCTTCAATCCCAACGACAAGACCGAGAAGGTCTGGGGCTCGGCGGAAGTGGTGGCGAAGTCCGGCGTGGAACCGGTGCAGATCGTGGACTGGCTGAGCCTGGTCGGCGACGCGGTGGACAACATTCCCGGCGTGCCCGGTGTCGGACCAAAGACGGCGACCGACCTGCTGCGGCGTTTCGGCAGCGTCGAGGCGCTGTTCTCCCGTTTGGCCGAGGTGA
>CAIYXO010000463.1 GCA_903930165.1 uncultured Verrucomicrobiota bacterium
CCTGGCCGTCATGATCCCGGTCGGTGCCTGGGCTTGGCTCATGCACTACATCGACATGACCTACAACATCATGCCGGTGATCCATCCGGATGGTCTCCAATTGACCTTCTGGGATCCGCTCTTCTGGTTCGGCATGGCCGGCCTGATCGGGTTCCTGTTCTGGAGGAAGTACCAGACCGCCGCGCCCTATCCCCTGAAGGATCCGCGTCTGAAGGAGGCCGTCACCCACCACGAGGTGCCCGCGCCCGGCGCGGCCGCCGCCCACTGATCCGGAAACCCGGACTGAAACCATGAGCGATTCCAACTGCTGCAACCAGAAGACGCGCACCGTCGCCGCCTACCTCGTGGGCGGGATCGGCGTGTTCGCCATCATGGGCGCCCTGGCCTACCTCGTCGTCGGCCAGCAGGTCCCCGCGGTCGACGCCGCACGGGCCGAGCTCCGGGCGAAATACCGCGCCGAACTCGAGGCCGCGGCCATTCCCGCCGTGACCGGCTACTCCCTCGATGCCGACGCCCTCGGCAAGGGAAACAAGGTCTACCACGTCCCCATCGAGCGGGCCCTGGAGATCGCCGCGGAGGACTTCAAGGATCCCGCCGCGGGACGTGCCAAGCTGCTCCAGCGGCTTGAGGACAAGATGAAGCAGCAGTCGTTTGAATGACACCATGCCGGTGATCACCCTCATCCTTCTCGGAAGCATCCTGCTCCTGCCGGCGGCGGCCCTGCTGTCGCTGCGGTGGGCTTCGCGCTCCGGCCAGCTCGGCCGGTTCGACCGCGCGGCGTTGCTTCCCTTCGACGAGGAGGAGCCGGTGGGCCGGGCGACCGACCAGATTTTGGGGGACAACCGCCGGTGAGCTCCACGACCGCATCCAAGACCCTGCAGGCGATCCTGCCGGGTGACTTCTCGAACGAGGATTTCCGGCGCGCCAAGCTCGCCGAGATCGACGCCTCCTGCCGCACCCCGGTGCTGTTCTTCTTCGTCAGCGGCCTGCTCTGGCTGCTCGCCGGAACGCTCTTCGCCCTGGTGGCCAGCATCAAGCTCCACACCCCCGGCTTCCTCGCAGGCTGGGAGTCGCTGACCTTCGGCATCGTCCGGACCGTCCATCTCAACACCGTCGTCTACGGCTTCTGTTCTCAGGCCGCCGTGGGGGTTGCCATCTGGCTCATGTGCCGGCTTTGCCGCGTGCCGCTCGTCGCACCCGGCATCGTCACGGTCGCCAACCTCTTCTACAACGTCGGCGTCACCATCGGCATCGGCGGCATCCTCGCCGGCGACTCGACCGGCATCGAATGGCTGGAGATGCCGCGCTACGCGACGCCCATCCTCTTCGTCAGCTACGCGCTCATCGCCGTCTGGACGATCATCACCTTCCGTCTCCGCGCCGAACGCCACCTCTACGTTTCGCAGTGGTACCTGCTCGCCGCCGTGCTGTGGTTCCCTTGGCTCTACGGCACCGCCCAGGTGATGTTGATCATCGAGCCCGTCCGCGGCGTGGTGCAGGCCGCGGTCAACTGGTGGTTCGCCCACAACGTCCTCGGCCTCTGGTTCACCCCGATCGGCCTCGCCGCGATCTATTACTTCATCCCGAAGGTCATCGGACGCCCGATCCACAGCTACTACCTGAGCGTGCTCGGGTTCTGGTCGCTCGCTCTCTTCTACAACTGGAACGGCATGCATCACCTCGTCGGCGGCCCGATGCCGGCCTGGATGATCACCATAAGCATCGTGGCCTCGGTGATGATGCTGATCCCGGTGCTCACCGTGGCGATCAACCACCACTCCACGATGATCGGCCATTTCGGCAAGCTGCGTCACAGCCCGACGCTGCGGTTCATCGTGTTCGGCGCGGTTTCCTACACCTTGGCCAGCCTCCAAGGCGTGTTGTCCGCGCTTCGCAGCTTCAGCGAGGTCGCCCATTTCACCCACCACACGGTCGCCCACGCCCACCTCGGCATGTACGCCTTCTTCGCCATGGTGATGTTCGGCTCGATGTACTACATCCTGCCCCGCATCACTGGGCGCGAGTGGCCGTCGAACGCACTCATCTCCATCCACTTCTGGGGCGTTGCGATCGGCATCGTGCTCTACGTCGTCGTGCTCAGCGGCGCGGGCTTCCAGCAGGGTCGAATGATGAACGACCCCACTGTGAAGTTCCTCGACGTGGTGAAGTTCACCATTCCCTACCTCCAGATCCGGACCGCCTCCGGCCTCCTGATGGCCGTGGGCCATGTGGCCTTCTTCGTCAACTTCGGTTGGCTGCTGGTCCGGATGTTCGCGCCCTACCGCAAGCCGGTGGTCAGCATCCTCGCCGGCGCCGAGATCGCATCCCCGTCCGGGAAATAGTCCATGAGCTACGGCCCGCTTCTTTTCCTCGGAATCCTGTTCACCCTGGCCTCGAGCTGGGTGGGACTGGTGCTCATGCCCCAGCGTCAGCTCGGCGCGCTCGGGCAGCATACCGACACCAACACCGCCGCGATCTATCCCCAGGCCCGGGGCGGTGAGGCCCAGCAGGGCGCCGAACATTATCGCGCCCTGGGTTGCGTCTATTGCCACACCCAACAGGTGCGGCCCGAAGGCTATGGCGCCGACATCGCCCGCGGTTGGGGCCGCCGCCGCACCGTCAGCCGCGACTACATCCACGACAAGCCGGTGATGCTTGGAACGATGCGCACCGGGCCGGATCTCACGAACATCGGCGAGCGCCAGTCGGACTACAGCTGGCACTACAAGCACCTCTACAATCCGCAGATCACCAGCGCCGGCAGCGTGATGCCCCCCTATCCGTTCCTTTTCGAAACGCGGCCGATCGGCCCGACCGGACCGTCCACGAACGCCTTGGCGCTCGAGGGTGCGTTTGCCCCCGCCGCCGGACATGAGGTGGTGCCCACCTTGCGGGCCCGTCAGCTCGTGGAGTACTTGCGCAGCCTGAAGTCCTCGGGCGACCTCCCGGAAGCCCCGCTGAAGAAGGAGGAGGCCCAGTGAGCCAGCCGAAAGATCCCATCCGCCGGTCCGAAGGCCTGGATCAGGGCGAAACCATCGATGTCGCCGAGATCCACGCCGCCGTGATCCGTGAGAAGCCCGAGCCCAAGGAGGGATTCGAGCCGCTCAACCTTTGGATCGTCGCGGGCATCGCCAGCCTGCTCTTCTGGGGGGGGTCCTACCTCACCGCCTACAGCGGCCGTTTCGAGGCCGACGAGTTTTCCGAGCTACAGCACGGCCGTCCGGTAGCGGTTTCCGCGGTCGCCGAAGATCCCCTCGCCAAGGTCAAGCGGGAGGGGATGGTGACCTTCAACGGAATCTGTGCCGCGTGTCACAACGAGGACGGTGCCGGCAAGGCCGGTGTCGCGCCGACATTGGCCGGTTCCGACATCGTGAACGCCGCGGGTCCCAACCGGCTGATCCGGATCGTCCGTCATGGACTGAAGGGACCGGTGGTGGTCAACGCCTCCGTCACCTGGAACCCTTCCGGCGATCCTTCCGTGGTCATGGGCAGCCAGTGGGACGCGATCGGTGCCAGCGAGGCCAAGCTTGCCGCGGTCCTGACCTACATCCGCACCTCATGGGGCAATACCGGTTCCGCGGTCACGCCGCAGGAGGTCTCGGCGGTTCTCGCAGAGACCAAGTCTCGTTCCACCGACGACAACTGGACCATGGAGGAGTTGTCGAAGATCCCGGTTTCCGGCTCTGGCGCGTCCGCCGCCGCGCCGTCCGAACTGACCCCAGAGCAGCTCAAGGAGAAGCTCAAGGCCCTGCCGGCCGACAAGCTGCAGGAGTTGCTCAAGGACGTTGCGAAATGACCCGGGCCCTCCGGGCTCGATTTCCGGGGTTGACCCCGCTTTGCTGAGGCCCGTGGCGGCCTTCCTTCGATTCCGTTTTCCGGGCGTGGTTTCCTTCCACGCCCTTCTTCTTTTCTTGGCGTCCGCCGCCGTGGCCGCCCCTGGCGCTGCCCGCGTCCGCTTCGAGGTCCGCCCCGTCGCCGCACTCGAGTCCACCAACCTCTCCGGCCGGCTCGTCCTCGTCTTCGCCCGGACCAACTCCCCGGAACCCATCGATCAGGTCGGGGAACCGTCCTGGAACGGACCCTTCCTCGCCGGCGTGGACACCCTCGGCCTTTCCCAGCGTCGGCCTGCGCAGGTCCTGGACGGCGCCACGACCTTTCCCGGTGCGTCGCTGGCCGACCTGCCGCCCGGACGCTGGTGGGTCCAAGCGGTGCTCATGACCAACCGCGACCTGCGCCTTCTCGACGCCCCGGGCAACCTGGTCTCGAACCCCGAATGGCTCGAAGTCGATCCACGCCGCCCGGAAACCCTGAAGCTGTCGCTTTCGCGTTCGTTGCCGCCGGAGTCCATGCCGCCCGACACGGACCGCGTGAAGCATCTCCGTTTTCCGTCGCCGGCTCTGTCCGCCTTCCACGGACGCCCGATGTTCCTCCGTGCCTCGGTGGTGTTGCCGCGTACCTTCGACTCCGAACCCACGCGCCGATATCCGCTGGTCGTAGACATCGGCGGCTTCGGATCGCGCCACGACCGCTACGAGCGTGCGCTCCGGGAAGGTTCGCCGCTGCGCCGGGAGTGGGACGCTTCCGACACGCCCCAGATGATCCTGCTGGCGCTGGATGGAGCCGGTCCTTCCGGCGACCCGTACCAGATCAATTCAGACAACCATGGCCCCTACGGCGACGCCCTGATCCGCGAGCTGATCCCCCATGTCGAACACACCTTCCGCGGGCTCGGCCAGCCGTGGGCCCGCTTCACCACGGGAGGTTCCACCGGCGGCTGGGTCTCCTTTGCCCTGCAGGCCTTCTACCCCGACTTCTTCGGCGGCTGCTGGAGCGGATTTCCCGACGGCGTGGACTTCCGGGCCCACCAGCTGGTGGACATCTACCGGGACACCAATGCGTTCGTAAACGTCGCCGGATTCGAGCGTCCCAGCGCCCGCACTCTCCTCGGGGACACCAAGTTCACGATCCGTTTCGAGGTCGCCCTGGAGAACGTCCTCGGCGACGGCGGCAGCTATGCGAACGGCGGCGGCCAGTGGGGCTCCTGGAACGCCGTCTACGGTCCGCGCGGCGCCAATGGCCGGGCGCTGCCGCTGTGGGATCCCCGCAGCGGGCGGATCGATCCGAAGGTTGCCGAGACGTGGAAGCGCTACGACCTGCGGCTCCAACTCGAGGGCAACTGGGCCACCGTCGGGCCGAAGCTCCGCGGGAAGATCCACATCTGGGTCGGTGAGGCGGACGAGTACTTCCTCAACAACGCCGTGCATCTGCTCGACGACTTCCTGCGGAAGGCGGAGCCGCCTGCGGACGCGGAGATCCGTTTCGGGCCCGGCAAGGGGCATGGTTGGAATCCCGAGACCTTTTCCGAACGCCTGAAGCGGATGCAGTCCGCCGTGGATGCCGGTGCGCCGAAGCAGACCGCGAACTCGCGCGACGACTACTTCCGGAACCGCTTCCTCCACGGCGGAACCTGCCCGCACTGCAAGGGCGGCCGCTGAACCGGGAGGCTCCGTTCCGTCGGTTCCGCCTCCGTGCAATCCGTGTCGGCTCCGTCAGTTCAGCAGCTTGCGGAGCTTCTTCAGCTCCCTCGGCTTGAAGATGCCGTGCGGTGTGATGATGCCGGTGATGAGTTCCGGCGGCGTCACGTCGAAGCCCGGGTTCCGAGCGGTGCTGGTCGGGTTGGCGATCCGCACGTACGCCCGCTTCCCCGGAAGCTTGCCGGTTCCCGGGATGACACCCCATGCGCCGAGGACCTCGTCACCGGAGCGGTCCTCGATCGGTATCTGGAGTCCGGAATCGAGGTCCCAGTCGATCGTGGAGAGCGGGATGGCGACGTAGAAGGGGATCCTGTGCCGGTGTGCGAGGACGGCCTTGGTGTAGGTGCCGATCTTGTTGGCGACCTCGCCGGTCTTCCCAAGGACGCGGTCGCTGCCGACGATGACGAGGTCGATCTCGCCACGACTCATGAGGAATCCGGCCGCGTTGTCGGCGATGACCTGGTGCTGGATGCCCTGCTGGGCGAGTTCCCAGGCGGTGAGAGAGGCGCCTTGGCAGCGGGGACGCGTCTCGTCGCAGAAGACGTGGAACTTCCGTCCCTCGGCCTGGGCGGCGTACATCGGGGCCGTGGCGGTGCCGATGTCGACGAAGGCGAGCCAGCCGGCGTTGCAGTGGGTGAGAACCCTCATGCCTTCGCGGATGAGGGGCGCGCCGTGGCGGCCGAGTTCCTGGCAGTGCCGCACGTCCTCGTCCGCGAAGCGCACGGCCGCGGCGAAGGCGATGTCCTGCCGCTCCGCCACCGTGCCGCCGGCCGACATCTCCGCGCGGATCGAGTTCATGGCGTTCACCGGGTCCACGGCGGTCGGACGGGCGTGCTTGAGGGCCTGGTAGACCTTTTCGACGTGGGCCTCGAAGCGGACGAGGTCGCTTCCGCGAAAGGCCCGTGATCCCTGCGCGAGGCCGTAGGCGGCGGTCGCTCCGATGGCTCCGGCGCCGCGGACGACCATGTCCGTGATGGCGGCGGCGGTGGCCCGGTAGTCGGCCGTCTTCACCAGCTCGAACCGGTGCGGCAACAGGCGCTGTTCCACGAGCACCACGGAGTTCGTCGCGGCGTCGAAGGAAACGGTGCGGTGATGGCGGCTGCGGCCGCGGATCGTCACGTTCACCGCTTCAGCCTACCGGTCGGCGGGCTCCGGCCCAAGGACACTCCGCCGGCGTTCAGACCCTCGGACGGAAGTACTCGATCGTGGACTTCAACCCCTCGGCCAGCGTCACCTTCGGTTCCCAACCCAGCAGGCGGCGTGCACGCGAGATGTCCGGCTTGCGCTGCTTCGGGTCGTCCTGCGGCAGCGGACGGCACACCAGCTTCGACTTGGAGCCGGTGGCCTTCACGATCTCCTCGGCGAACTGGCGGACGGTCAACTCGTGCGGGTTGCCGATGTTGGTCGGCAGATGCGCGTCCTTCCCATCCAGCATCATCAGGCGGTAGATGCCCTCGAGCAGGTCGCTCACGTAGCAGAAGCTCCGGGTCTGGGAACCGTCTCCGAAGAGGGTGATGGGCTTGTGGGTGAGGGCCTGGCTGATGAAGGCCGGCACGACGCGGCCGTCGCGCAGGCGCATGCGTGGGCCGTAGGTGTTGAAGATGCGGACGATGCGGGTGGCGACGGCGTGCTGCTGGTGGTAGGCCATCGTCAGGGCCTCGGCGAAGCGCTTGGACTCGTCGTAGCAGCCCCGCGGACCGACCGGGTTCACGTTGCCCCAGTAGTCCTCGCGCTGAGGGTGGACCAGGGGATCTCCGTACACTTCCGACGTGGACGTGATCAGGAAGCGGGCGCCCTTGGCCTTGGCGAGCCCGAGCGCCTTGTGGGTGCCGAGCGACCCGACCTTCAGGGTCTGGATTGGAAGCTCGAGGTAGTCCACGGGGCTGGCCGGCGAGGCGAAGTGCCACACGTAGTCCACCGGACCGGTGAGGTAGAGGTACTCGGTGACGTCCTGCTCGATGAACCGGAAGTCCTTGCGGCCGGCGAGGTGGGCGATGTTGTCGGTGGAGCCGGTGACCAGGTTGTCGATCGCGACCACATGGTGGCCCTTGGAGAGAAGCAGGTCGATCAGGTGGGATCCGAGGAATCCGGCGCCCCCGGTGACGACGGAGACGGGAGGGGAGGAACTGCGACGACGTGGCGGGTTCTTGGCCATGGCGGCTGGAACCTCGTCGGCCCGAGGCGGGCGGTCCAGTCCGGATCCGAGGCGGCCTTTCGAAGGCGTTGAGGCCCAGCCAAACCCGCGTCGAATTCGTGCTGCATTGCAGCAATGTGGATGGTCAATTTGTCAATGAGCAGGCTGCGCGCTTGTCCTTGTACCCGAATGCGGGTGAATTGCGCGGCGTTGCGGTTCGGTCGGCAGCCCGTTTCGTCCCATGATCCCAGTGACGATCCAATCCGTCCCTTCGCGGCTTCGGTTCCCGCTTTCCCTTCTCCTGTCGGCCGCGGTGGCCTTGGCACAAACGGGACAGGGTCCCTCCGGTTTTCCGGGGGAGGCGCTCCGAGACGGGCCCGGTCGCCCCGGTTTCCGCGAACCGGGGCGTCCCGTCCGGGGACGCCGCATGGCATCTCCCTTCGCCATGGAGGAACGCCACATGGGTCCGGTGCGGGCGTTCGAGACGGAACAGATCCGGTCGGAGTACAAACCCGCCGCCCCCGCCGCAAAGGGCGTCCTCAAGAATTCCCAGGAGGCGGATCTCGTGCTGGACGCTTCGGGCTTCGAACTGCCCGAAGGCGACGTGATCCTCGACCACCCTTCGGGACTCGCCACCGACGGTGGCGCGCTCGCCGTGGCCGACCGCTGGCACAACCGCGTGCTCTACTGGCGCAGTGCCCCGGCGTCCAACACCCCGCCGGACCGTGTGTTCGGCCAGTCCGACCCGCGCCGGGTCGACGCCGGGGGGGGACGTGGACAGCTCGCCTCCCCGGCTTCGGTCGCGCTGTCCCCGGACGGACGTTGGGTCGTGGTCGCGGACACCCGGAACGACCGCGTCCTGCTTTGGAATGGCGTCCCGGAGAAGGATGGGGCGCCGGCGGACGTCCTGCTCGACCTTCCCCAGGTCACCCGGAAGATCCCGCCGGAACAGCCGGCTTGGTTGCCAAGGGGGCTTCCTCCTGCGGTCTCCGACGAGCGGCCAAGCCCCGGTCCCACCCCCGGTCTTCCGCGCTTCGGCCCATCGGCTCCGCTGAGATGGCCCTGGGGAGTCTGGACGGACGGCCAACGCCTCGCGGTGGTCGCAACCCATGGCGCCTCGATCCTGCTGTGGAATCGGATTCCGACCGAGGACAACGGCGCTCCGGACCTCGTCCTCGTCACGCCTGGGATCCGGAGTCCACGTGCGGTCACGAGCGACGGCAAGAGCTGGTTTGCGGTCGCGGATGTCGACCCGGCGGGAGCCCAGCGGATGCGCACCCTTTTTTGGAGTTCGTATCCGACCAACCGCCACCAGATGCCCGACTTCGAGATGCCCGGATGGCTGAAGGGATCCTTCCTGCCCGACGGACATCTTCTCCTCGCGGGAAACCAGGACGTGCGGCTCTGGGACCGCCCGCCCACCGCGGCGGACGACGTTGCCGCCCTCCACCTCCGACCTCCGAACCAGAGCGCCTGGCTGGGTCCCGACGCGGTGGTCGCCGGGGGGCGTCTCTACGTCACATCGACCTCCCGCCAGCAGGTGCTGGCGTGGAACTCCATCCCTTCAACCACGAATTCCCCGCCCGACTTCGCGCTGGGTTCCAAGACGGTCGACGAGGATGTCTGGTCGTCGTCGTTTCGGATCCACAACCCGCTGCTCGCCTCCGACGGCGTCCGGCTCTACGCGGCGTCGGCGCGCGACCGGAAGATCCTCATGTGGGACCGCCTTCCCGACGAGTCCGGCGCGCTCCCGGACCGCGTGATCCATCTGCCGGAGTCCCCCAACGACATCTCGGCCCATGACGGCCGGCTGGCCGTGACCACCGCGGAGGAGGTCTACTTCTGGGAGCGCCCGCCGGTCTTGAACGCCAAGCCTGACCGGATCCTTCCAGGAACGTTCGGCGGGACAGGTCTGGCGGAGCTGAGCGGCGTGGCCATGGATGCCGAGCGGTTCTTCGTTTCCGACCGCAAGGCCGGCGTGGTCCATGTGTGGAACGGCAGCCCCAAGCCTTCCCAGGAGCCGATGTTCTCCCTGCTCATGTCGGAACCCGGCCGGCTGGCTTCCGACGGCCGGCTTCTGCTGGCGGCCTCCAGCGGGGACGAGCCTCCGCACCTCTGGCGGCTGGCCCATCTCCAGGCGGACTCCGAGTCCGAGATGATCGGGAATCCAAACCGGCTGCGTTTCGCCTCGCAGGTGCTGATGGTCGAAGGGCAACTGATCGTCGCGAACCGGTTGGCAGGGCAGGTGGATGTCTGGAACAGTGTCGAGGATGCCGTTGCCGGACTGCCTTCCAACGTGCAGATCGGGGCGCGGTCCGAGTCCGACCGGGCCCCGTTGCCGCTGCGACGGGAACTGGTGCATCCGGCTTCGGTCGCCTGGGCCGGCGGATTCCTCTGGGTCGGGGAGTCGCGATTCGCCTCGCGGATCCTGCGGTTCCGGCCGGAGCCTCCGAGGAGCCAGCCTTGAACCCGATTCCCCAATCCCGTCCTTCCCACGGCAATCCGTGGTCCCGTCGTCGGTTTCTCCGGACGGCACTCGCTGCTGGATCCGCCGCGGCATTCCAAGGCTCCGCGGAGCCGGCTCCCGAAGGCGGCTGGAAGGCCGCCGTCATCGGGAGCACCGGCCACGGCGACTTCGGCCACGGACTCGAGGCGATCTTCCGGGGCGTTCCCGGGATCGCAGAGGTCACCCTCGCGGATCCGGACCCGGCCGGCCGGCGTCGCGCCGCGTCCTCCTCCGGGGCGGTCCGCACCCATGCCGACTGGAAGGAGCTCCTCCGCATCGAACGTCCACAACTCGTTTCCATCGCTTCCCGACATGCCGACGGGCATGCCGAGATCGCCCTCGCCTGCATCGAGGCCGGCGCCCATCTCTACGTCGAGAAGCCGCTGGTGCGGGATCCCGCCGAGGCCGATGCCGTGCTCCAGGCGGCCGAACGCCGCGGCCGCCGCGTCGCCGTCGCGCATACCATGCGGATGTCCCCGGCGGCCCAGGCGATCCTGGCCACCCTCCGGTCGGGCCGGATCGGCGAGCTCCGCGAGATGCACGCGTGGGGCAAGCAGGACCACAGGTCCGGCGGCGAGGACCTCATGGTGCTCGGAAGCCACCTCTTCGACTTCTTCCGCCTCTTCGCCGGGGACCCGCTCTGGGTCACGGCCCGGGTGCTCCAGAAGGGTCGCGACATCGCGCCGTCCGACCGACGACGCGTTGCCGACGACGTGGGCTGGGTGGCGGGCGACCGGGTCTCGGCGCAGTTCGTCTTCTCCGGCGACGTGACCGGGACGTTCACAGCGATCCCGCGCTCCGCGAAACCACGGGAAAATGGGGAGTGGAACTCGTCGGCAGCCGAGGCGCTGCCCGGTTGAACTGCGACCTCTCGCCGTCCGCGTTCCTCCGCGTCTCGGAACCCTGGGGACCCTCCGGACGCTCGGACCGCTGGGTGCCGCTCGAAGGCGTCGTGCCGTTGCCGGCATCGGACCACAACCGGTTGCCCGTCGCCGACTGGCTGGCTTCCATCCGTGAGTCCCGGGAACCGGCCTGCAGCGGCCGGAACGGCGCCTGGGCGGTCGAGATGGTCGCCGGGGTCTACCAGGCCGCCCTCGGCGGCAGCCGGGTCCGGTTCCCGCTCGCCGCTCGTCGCCACCCGCTGGAACCCTGACGGACGCGCCGGTCCATCAATGCTTCGGATGAAGTCCCTGACCCAACACCTCTGGTTCGAAATCCCAGGCCGCCGCGGATTCGAGAACATCACCGGTACGGTCTCGGAACTGGTCGCGAAGAGCGGCGTCCGGGAGGGGATCGTACTGGTCAACGCGATGCACATCACCGCCTCGGTCTTCATCAACGACGACGAGCCGGGCCTGCACCGGGACTTCGAGCGTTGGCTCGAGCGTCTCGCTCCGCACGCTCCCACCTCCGCCTACGACCACAACCGGACTGGCGAGGACAACGCCGACGCCCACCTCAAGCGCCAGGTCATGGGACGCGAGGTCGTCGTCGCGATCACGGGCGGCCAACTCGACCTGGGGCCTTGGGAGCAGATCTTCTACGGGGAATTCGACGGAGGAAGACGGAAGCGGGTGCTCGTCAAGGTCCTGGGGGAATGAACCGATGCCACGCGCGGTCGTCATCGTGAACCGTCAGGCCGCGGCCGGCCGCGACCGTTCCCGCCGACTCTCCGCGGTACTCGAAGCCCTGCGGGCGGCCGGCTATGTCACCGAAGTGCGGACCACGGCGGCGCCCGGACACGCCGTGGAGCTCGCCCGGGACGCCGCCACCGGGCCGGAGGACCTGCTGGTCGTGGCGGGCGGCGACGGCACCGCGAACGAGGTCGCCTCGGGCCGCCTGCGGGCCGGGTCGACGCCGACGCCGATCGCGGTGCTGCCGATGGGAACCGGCAACGACCTCGCCCACCTGCTCGGCACCGGCGACGACGGCCGCCTGGTCGCCGCCCTTCGCGAGCGACGCGTCGCGTTCCGGGACGTTCTCGCCGTGGAAACCGCCGCGGACGGCCTCCGGGCCGCGATGCTCTTCGCCGCGGTCGGCTTCGCCTCGGACCTGCTGCGCGCCACCACCCCGAGGGTGAAGGGACTCTTCGGTCCGCGGCTCTGCTACTCCGTCGGCTTCTTCCGGGCCCTCCTGCGCCACGAGTGCCCGACCTTGCGGGTCAGGGTCGGCGGCCAGACTTGGGAGGAGCCGATGGTGGTCGCCCTCGCCGGGAACAGCGCCCACGCCGGGGGCGGCATGATGCGCGTCGCGCCGGGAGCCCGGATGGACGACGGCGAGATGAACG
>CAIYXO010000464.1 GCA_903930165.1 uncultured Verrucomicrobiota bacterium
CGACAGTGCCGGATGCGATCGGATCCGACGCACCGGCCCCCAGCGCCGATGCTTCGTTGGTTTCCCCGGAGCCTCCTGCGGCTCCGGCTCCCATTGAACCAGCCCAAGTCGACGCGGCCGTTCGCAAGATCCTCGACCGACTGGACTTGGAGCTCGGGGTCATCGAGAAGACCGGCTACGTCTCGTACTTCCTCATCGTCGGCGACTTCGTCCGCTGGGGCCGCGACAACGGCATCGCGTGCGTGGCGCGCGGATCCGCGGCCGGCTCGATGGTCACGTACCTGCTGGAGATCGCGAACGTCGATCCGCTGCGTTACGGCCTGCTCTTCGAACGCTTCCTGAACCCCGAGCGTGTCAGCCCGCCCGACATCGACATCGATTTCGCGGACGACCGCCGGCAGGAGGTCATCGAGTACGTCCGCCAGAAATACGGGCGCGAGGCGGTGGCCCAGATCATCACCTTCGGCACCATGGGCGCGAAGTCGGTGATCCGGGACGTGGGCCGCGTGATGGGGCTGGGTTTCGGCGAGACGGATCGTCTGGCGAAGATGATCACCGACGTGAAGTGGGGGCTGAAGGACGCGTTGGAGAAGAGCGCGGAGTTCAAGCAGGCCTTCGAGACCGAGGAGGTGACGCGGGAGCTGGTGGAGACGGCGTTGCTGCTGGAGGACCAGACCCGGAGCGTGGGCGTGCATGCGGCCGGCGTGGTGATCGGGGCGCAGCCGCTGGTGAACCTGCTGCCGCTGAAGCAGGACGACGACGGCGGCATCGTGACGCAGTACGCGATGGGTCCGGTCGGCGACCTGGGCCTGCTGAAGATGGACTTCCTGGGGTTGAAGACCCTGACGGTGATCCGGAACTCGGTGGAGATGATCCGCCAGACCACGGGGAAGGAGATCGTCATCGACGACCTGCCGTTGGACGACGCGAAGACCTACGAGCTGTTGAACAACGCGCAGACGCTCGGGGTGTTCCAGCTGGAATCCGGCGGCATGCGGGACCTCTGCAAGAAGTTCAAGATCGCCTCCGTGGAGCACATCACGGCGTTGATCTCGCTCTACCGTCCGGGCCCGATGGACCTGATCCCGGACTTCATCAAGCGCCGGCACGGGGAGCAGGAAATCGAGTATCCGCATCCGCTGCTGGAGCCGATCGCCCGGGAGACCTACGGAATCCTGATCTACCAGGAGCAGGTCATGCAGGCGACGCAGATCCTCGCCGGCTACACCCTGGGCGGCGCGGACCTCCTGCGGCGCGCGATGGGCAAGAAGAAGCTCGAGGAGATGGTGAAGCAGCGCGAGTCGTTCGTCGCCGGCTGCGAGAAGACCAACGGCATCGCCGCGCCCAAGGCGAACGAGGTCTTCGACCTGCTGGAGAAGTTCGCCGGCTACGGCTTCAACAAGTCGCACGCGGCGGCCTATGCGGTCGTCGCCTACCAGACCGCCTGGCTGAAGGCCAACCATCCCGTGGAGTTCCTCTGCGCGATGATGACCAACGACCAGGGGGACACCGCGAAGCTGAGCCAGTACATCGGCGAGGCGAAGGGGTTCGGCATCCGGACCCTGGGGCCGGACGTCAACGAGTCCCGCCTGAACTTCGCCCCGGCGACGTCGTCGGACGGCACCGGCCGGACGGTCATCCGCTTCGGCCTCGCCGCGATCAAGGGCGTGGGCGAGGTGGCGGTGCAGTCGATCCTCGACGCCCGGGCCTCGGGCGGGCGGTTCACGTCGCTGGAGGACCTCTGTGCCCGGGTGGACCTGCGGGCGGTGAACCGCAAGGGATTGGAGGCGTTGGTGAAGGCGGGGGCCTGCGACTCGATCGGCGTCAACCGGGCCACGGTGTTCTCGCAGGTGGAACACGCGATGGGCCTGGCCAGCGCCGCAGCCGCGGACCGTGCACGCGGGCAGGTCTCGTTCTTCGACGCCTTCGAGACCGCGGTCGCCGGTCCGAAGAAGGCGGAGAAGGTCGCGATCCTCGAGGAATGGCCGATCGCCCAGAGGTTGGCGGACGAGAAGGAACTGGTGGGATTCTACGTGAGCGGTCATCCGCTGGAGCCCTACGAGAAGCTCCTGTCCCGTCACGCCACCCACACCATCGAGCAGCTGGCGGCCCTTCCCACGCGGAGCATGGCCCGCGTCGGCGGCCTGGTGACGACGGTGCAGAAGGGGTCCTCGAAGAAGACCGGCAAGCCCTACGCGATGGTCACGCTGGAGGACATGAGCGGGACGGCGACGATCCTGGCCATGAACGAGTCCTACGAGAAGTACGTGGACCTCTTCGTGGCGAACCAGCCGCTGCTGGTGACGGCGGAGGTCAGCACGGGCGAGGACAAGCCGAAGCTCTTCCCCCAGGAGATCCTGCGTCTCGACGACGCGCCGAGGAAGTTCACCAAGCGCATCCAGCTCCGGATGCGGGCGGAACAGCTCCAGGGATCCCGGCTCGAGGAACTGCGGTCGGTGATGGAGGCCCACAAGGGCGGCGTGCCGGTGTACCTGTGCCTGCGACTGCCCGGCGGCGAGGCCGTGTGGATCGAGCCGAACGACCGCTACCAGGTGATGGCTTCGCGGGCTTTCGAGGAGGCCGTGGTCGGGATGTTCGGCGAGGATGCGGTGCAGGTGAAGTCGGACAACAGCCTTCCCGAGCGTGCCCAGCGCCGCTGGGAGAAGCGGGGCGGCGGCGACGACGGCGAGTGAACGGGGGACCGCCCGGTCCGGGCGTGTCAGCCGCCGTTGCCGCCGTCCACGACGGCTTCCCGGGTCCTGACGATTCCGTCGGAGCGAACGCCGACCTCACGCCGGTGCGTCGAAACGGCGGCCTACCCGACGGCCTTGCGGCCCGGCGTGCCCGTCCCTGCCGCATCGTTCCGCCTGAGTCGGATCCGCGCCTCGAATCCGCCGGAATCGGCGTTGCGGAACGCCACCTGCCCGCCGCACGCCGTGATGGCCGAGACCACCAGCGAGAGTCCGAGTCCGGAGCCGCCGGTCTTCCGGTCGCGGCTGGGATCGACACGGAAGAAGGGTTCACCGAGCCGCTCCAATGCCCAGCCGGGAACGCCGGGCCCGTTGTCCGCGACCCGGAGTTCCGTCCATTCGCCGGCCGCGTCCGCACCGATCCGAACCACCGCCTCGGGACCCGCGTGGCGCAGGCTGTTGCGCAGGAGGTTCGCGACCGCCCGTTGGACAAGCTGGGGATCGCCGAGGACCCGGGTCGGGGACGGAACCTCGATCTCGGTCCGCAGTCGGCTGCCGAGTTCCTGGGCGACGGCCGTGCGGACGAGGGGTTCCAGGTCGAGCGGTTCCATCCTCGGTCCGCGACCGGGCTCGGTGGCCCGCGAATAGGCGAGGAGTTCCTCGACGCGCTCCCGGAGGACGGCGACATCGGTGGCGATCTCGACAGCGAGGGAGGAACCTTCGGCACCGGAGGCCGGGCCTTCCACCTCCAAGGCCATCTGCATCCGGGCGATGGGTGAGGAAAGCTCGTGGGCCACGTCCCGGAGGAACCTCCGTTGCGCGGCCGCGTTGCCCTCGAGACGTTCTGCCATCTGGTTGACCGCCTGGCCCAGACGGCCGATCTCGCCGCCGGGACCGATCGGCACGCGGGCGTCGAGCCGGCCGGTGGCGATGCGGTCGGTGACCGCGATCACCCGGTCGAGCGCGGTGACGATCCGGTGGGCGAACGGCCACCACACCGCCGCGGAGACAGCCACCACGACCAGTGCGGCCACGAGGAGTGGGCGGAGGTCGAAGAGCAGGCTTCCGCCCCGAACCGGATCGATGCGGACGAGCAATGCGAGTTGGGGCGAGTCGGCGTCTTCCCGCACCGGGATGCGCACGGCCGCGTAGAGCACGCCATCCTCGGCCGGCGGGGCGGCGAAATGTCCCCAAGGCGGCGGAGGGAGCCTGGGGATTCCGTCGGGACCACGATGTCCCGGCTCCGGGGCCCGGATCCGGGAATCGGCCAAGCCGATCCGCAGTTCCTCCGGGATCGGTGCCGGGGAACCGGTGACCCGGCTGCCATCGGGACGGAGCAGGGTCAGTTGCACATTCCACGTCCGCTCGGCGGATTCCAGCGTCGTCGGCCAGCGGTCGGTCGGCGTGGAGACCAGCGAACCGGCCACCGAGGCCGCCAGCGTCTGCAGTTGCCGGCCTCCCGGGTCGGCCAGCAAGGAATCAAGGGGAAGCCGACGTTGGAACCAATGGACCCCGAAGCCGATCAGGACGAGGAGCACGAGGTTGAAGACCACCCATCCGAAGGTTCGCAGGTAGAGGGTCATCGCGCCGGGATCATCGGGGAACTCCGGGCATGCGGACCAGCAGGTAGCCGAGGGAGCGCACGGTCCGGATCCATCGGGGATTCCGGGCGTCGTCGCCGAGCTTCCTCCGGAGCGAGGAGACATGGACGTCGATCGAGCGGTCGAACGCCTCGAACGAGCGTTCCCGGATCTCCTCGACCAGCGACTCCCGCGTGCGGACGCGTCCGCGGGAACGGGCGAAGGCCAGCAGGAGGTCGAACTCCGTCGCGGTCAGCTCGAGTTCCCGTTCCTGGAACCAGGCCCGGCGCAAGCCAGTGTGGATGCGGAGCGCCCCGGCGACCACCTCGTCCGGAACGATCGCCCCGGTGGACACCGTTTCTCCGGCCCGACGTCGCGTCACCGCCCGGATCCGTGCCAGCAGCTCCCTCGGCGTGAAGGTCTTCGGCAGGTAGTCGTCCGCACCGAGTTCCAGCCCGACGATGCGGTCGTCGGATTCACCCCGCGCCGAACGCATCAGCACCGGGACGTCGCTCCGTGCACGGATCCGTCGGAGCAGCTCGAAGCCGTCCAGTCCCGGCAACATCACGTCGAGCAGGACCACATGCCATTGGCCGGTGAGGATCGCGTCGAGTCCCTCGGGTCCCGTGTGCACCGAGAAAACTTCGTAGCCCATCGGCGTCAGAAAACGCTCCGTGAGCCGACACAGGCGCACGTCGTCGTCCACCATCAGGACGCGGGTGCCTCCACCTTGACCGCCTTCCTCCATAACCGGGCCAGTGTTGCCCGCCGCTCCCTGGAAGGTCGCCGGACTTTACCCAAATTTACAATCGGACCGGGTCGCGTTGACCGGATGCCGACAAGCACCGCGTCTCATCGGATCCGGATCGCCTTCAGCGAATCCGACCCAAGACACATGAAAAACAAAGCATCCGCATCCTGTTTCCTCCTGGCCCTGTGGACCGGCCTGGCACCCTCGTGGGCCGAGCCGGCCAACGTCTTCCGGAGACCACCCAAGTCCCTCCTTCCTGCCGAGCAGGTGTCCGTCGAGCGGACCGGCTCGCAGTACCCCGAGGCGACGAACCGCTTCCCGGGCCGCTTCCGGACGGGACAGTCCGCCGACCTGATGCTGTCGGGATACGGCTTCAATCTCACCGGAGGGCCGTTGATGTTCAACCATCCCTCGCACGTGGCGAGCGATGGAACCCGGCTGGTGCTTTGCGACCGGAACAACAACCGCGTGCTGGTCTGGAACAGTCCTCCCCCGTCCAACACCCCTCCCGACCTCGTGCTCGGCC